>DAOWNK010000005.1 GCA_030642635.1 Pirellulales bacterium | reverse complement strand
GATCCCGTAGGTCACAAAATCGAAGCAGACTCTCCCCGACCTGGTGTCGTAGCCCAACCCCCAGCCTTCACTGCCTGGAGTGCCTGTCGTAACGATAAGCCCCAAGTGTTTCTTCGTAAAATCTCGCCGCACCCAGGCCTCGACGGTGAAATCGTTCGTAAGCCGGCTGTAGACGTTCGGCACGTCGGCTGCGCCAACGGCTAGTCCGCCGACCGATCCGTCGAAATGTGCTGCCGTGCCAAGCGCCGGCGAGAAACTCTCGCGGCCGTACTCCACCACACTGCTGTAGGCGGCGTGATTCTCGTTTGGCGAGTTGTCGATCGCGGCCGCCGTGCCCGACTCGTCCAAACGCCAATATCCGATCGGACGCGATGCGAGTACTACATCGACATACGATAGCGATCTCGCCCACTGTCCGTCGGAAAACATTGCAGCAAATGCAAATTGTCTGCTCGATCCGGATGTTTCGGTCACCTTGCCCGACGTGTCGATTTTCACCGATTGACCGGCGACCAGCCGTCGACGACCACCGCCTGCCTCGGAGTCGACATCGACCTGGCCGACGAATACCTGCACATTCGCCGTGCCGGATTGCCCGACCTCTACGCCGAACTCCGTGCCAAGATCAACGATCGAGGCGGTGGGTGTTTCAACGGTAAACCCGGCGGCCTTTTTGGATACCTTTGCAGCGAGCTTGCCGACATCCAGCCGGCAGGCGTTGGCTTTTTCGACTTTGAACTCGGCCGGACCTTCCAGGACGAGCTTCGCCCCGTTGTAGTAAGTGATCTCGACCAGCCCGGCGTCGAGTTTCAACTCGCGGCCGAGACCTAAGTGGGCGTACCGCAGCGGCGGCAGGTAATTGTCCGCCCAGCGGCAGTTGTGCAGGCCGGTAATTCGTGCGACGAAGTTGAGCTTGCCTTTCACAGGCTGGAAGCCTGTGCCACTGGTGCTGGTGGTGCAGGCGTGGTTAAAGCGGCTTCGCTCGTAGGTAGGTGCGGCCATGAACGACAATACCATAAGCAACAAGCCGATTACCGCCGCCGCGGTCAGGAGCGAGATCAAAACCTGGTTGGAAAGATAATTGGTGGCCCGCTGCCAGGAACCGCCGAAGAATCCTTGTGCCGGAGAGGGGACCGGAGACTTGTATACACTGTATTGCTCCTCGAACGCAGTTACGGCTTCCTGCAACCGCCACCCACACAATGTGTCGTAGAGTTGCCGATGCAGGAAACTCTCGATCACGAAGCAGCACACGTGGTCCTTGTCCTGCCGGAGCCACTCTGAAAGACGATCTGCTCGACCAGGTCGTTACCGAATACGTGCTTGTCCGTGGCAATTTTGCGGCGGTGCTTAAGCACTTCGTATTTGGCAATTCCGATTGCCCAGGCGACAAACGGCCGTTGACGGTCGTACTGATCGAACTTTTGCACCAGTGTGACGGCCACCTGGTGCAGGATGTCCTCGGCGTCGTGGAAATCGGGGACCAGCGACGAAATGTAGGCCGCCACCACCGGTTGGGCCTTTGTCCACTCGACGGTTAGTTGTTCCGAGTCGTTCATTGCAGGTTGCCGCTACTACCACTAAGGGGGGCTGACGGCGAGGGTCGAAGGTGAATCAGACCATCTTGTCGAGTTCCGCCTTCAGCCGCGGGATGATCTCCTCGTATGAGAATGCACCCAGCACCGTACCGCGACGCTTGAGATTGACGTAGCTCGAACCGCACCAAAGCCCCAGGTCCGCGTGGTCGGTCTCGCCGGGTCCGTTCACACGGCAGCCCATCACCGCGATGGTGATCGGCAACTCGGCCGCGTAGCGTGTCGCTTCTCGGACCTGCTCGGCCAACTCGACGAACGCCTCGTTTTCTACCCTGGAGCAGCTCGGGCAACTGATGATGTTCAGTCCCTTGGGCCGCTGCGGTTCATCGTCGAGGAACTTTCCGGCGGCGATATCGTCGAGAATCTGCCGGCCCGCCTCGATCTCCTCGTGCTTTCGAGAGTTGGGCACCGTAAGTGACACGCGGATCGTATCACCGATCCCCTGCCGGATCAGCGGCTCCAGCGCGAGCCGCGTTTTGACGATCCCCTCCGGCGGCATGCCCGCCTCGGTTACGCCAAGGTGCAACGGCACATCGGGACGCTCGGCGGCAAACAGCCGGTTGATCTTGATCACCGTCTGCGGGTCGGAATCCTTCAGCGACACACAGTAACGTGTGAAGCCGAGCCGGTCGAGCAACTCGCAGTGCTCCAGTGCGCTGTCGAGCATCGGACGGATCGAATCACGCCGGTCGTACTTCTCACGCTTTGCCGGATCGACCGAACCGCAGTTGACCCCGACTCGGACGGCACAATCGTGCGCGGCGGCCACGTCGGCAATGAACCGGACCTTCTCCTGCCATGGCCGCTCACGCTGGTGATGGAACAGGTGGCCCGGGTTGTAGCGAATCTTGTCGACCCAAGGGGCCACCTCGGCCGCCAGAGAGTAGTTCTCCTGTAGATCGACCGCAAGGTTGGCCTCTGTACGGTCGCGGACCTCGGCAAGCGCTTCGGCGTCACGTCTGGTATCCACCGCGATCCTTACCACGGCAGCCCCGGCCTCGGCCAGACGGTTCACCTGCGCAACGGTCGCCTCGGCGTTGGTCGTCTTCGTCGCACACATGCTTTGCACGGCGATCGGCCGGCCGCCGCCGATGGTGATCGAGCCGATGCGTACGGCACGTGTTGGGTTTCTGGGTAGGTTGTTTTGAGTTAAATATCGCATTGACTAAGTCGCCGATATGGTATTTAGCCCCGGGTGAATACACCCGGGGCAACCGTTGCCGGTGGCGCAAGCATTGCCCGCCGTGTATTCACGGCGGGCTAAATGACGAATTCCCGGACACCATCATATTATTTTCCTCGTCAACCCCGGCGAATTCAACCCCGGCGAATCCGGTCGCTTTAATGGATTCAAACTGGAGAAACTGCGACGACTTTTCCGATAATGTTGACCGTATCGGACTATTCCGTCCGAATGTGTGCCGGTTCGTTTTCCCCTAAGTGGTTGGCACTAAACATGTTACGTTATTTGCTACTGATCGGATGCCTGCTTTCTGCCGGTTGCTCGCTGCTGCCGGAGATTGCTCATCAGCCGACGGTCCACAACCCGTTTCCTCAGCTCTCGAAGGTGGCAGTTGCGCCGTTTTTCAATCTCAGCAACGAGCCGACTGTCGACGGACGCCAGGTAGCGTTGGCGTATTTTAACGAGTTGCAATTGGTGCCGGGGTTCGAGGTAGTTCCGGTAAATGTGGTGGAACGGGCAATTCAGGACAACCGTATCCAGTTGAACACCCCGGCCGACGCTCGACGACTTGCTGAGCTTCTCAACGTCGATGCGGTGGTGCTTGGTGCGGTGACCGATTTTTCGCCGTATTATCCGCCTCGCATGGGGATTCAGGTGGAATGGTACGCGGCCAACGCGGGTTTCCACCCGATACCGCCTGGCTACGGGCTGCCTTGGGGGACGCTCGAAGAGGAAGACATCCCTGGTCCACTGGTGTTCGAGGCGGAGATGGCCTTGGCCCGTGCACAGTTGAAGACACAAACGCCTGAGTGTACTACACCTTCTGAGGGGAAAGTGGAAGCGGCCGTACACGAGTCGCCTTCTCTTGTCAGTGGTGACATTGTAGTAGAGGCATCCATGTCCGAGGTTCCGCCGGACTGGCCAGACCCACGGGGGTTCATACCTCCCCCGCCAAGCTGCCGTCCGCCCGGGTGCCAGCCAAACGACGCCCCGGTGATCCGCCATACCCGGATATACAATGGCCACGACATGGAATTCACCGAGGCATTGGCCAGCTATTACTTCTTTCAGGACGACGCCCGAGATGTCGGCTGGCAGGGGTATTTGCAGCGGAGCGACGATTTTGTTCGGTTCTGCTGTCACATGCACATCTCGGAGATGCTAAGTGCCCGGGGTGGGGCCGGCGAAACGCGAGTGGTGTGGCGGTGGCCTGCCATCCGATAACAACTGGTAGGGTGCGTGAAACGCGCCTTGCTATGCAGTATCAACTACGGTGCGTTGCACACGCCCTACGGAGACCAACGGCAGTGAATCAGGACATAAACGTATTGGCACTGGTAAAGGGTTCGGAGCGCTACGTATTTTTATTCGACGATTCGAGCCGTGCTGAAACGTTGCGGACACTGGGCCGCTATGCCTCGAACCCCGATCTGAGCTTCACCTGGTACGACGCCGCCGTGCTTAGCCAGAAGATTCGCCACGAGAGCCGGAAATTCACGCCGGCAGGGCGGTTCGACATGCCGCTGCCGAGTGATATGGATGAGTTTTGTTGATGACACCATAGAGGAGAGGAGGGAAGAGAGAGGAGAGAGGAGAGACCAAGTTGCATCGCATCGTAATAAATCAAGACCAGCTACGCGCCGAGCAAGCTCGGCGGCTAAACAACTCTCTCTTCCCTCCTCTCTCTTCTCTCCTCTGTACCACGTGGTGAACCTGGATCCGCCCAATGCATACCGCCATTGGCCGCTTTCTGCAGTACCTCCGCGTTGAGCGCAACGCTTCTGAATTGACCACAAAGAGCTATCGCGAGGACCTTGCCTTGCTGGCCGATTATCTGGCCGAGTCTCACGGCGGGGAGCCGCCGGCCCCGGGTGATATAACCGTACTGGATTTGCGCGGCTACGTGGCGGCGATGCACGAGTCTGGCTACGCCAAGACGACCATCGCCCGACGACTCGCCTCGATGCGAAGTTTTTTTCGGTTCGGGCAGCGTGAAGGCTGGACGAAGTCCAACCCCGCCAAGCCGCTGCGCAGTCCGCGCAAGGGCCGTTCGTTGCCGCACTTTCTTTCGGCCGAAGATATCGGTCGGCTGTTGCAGTCGCCCTCGGCCGATGAGCCGTCGGGGTTGCGCGACAGGGCGATACTCGAGACGATGTACTCGGCCGGCCTGCGTATAAGCGAGGTGGTTGCACTTAGCGACGGCGACCTGGATTTCCCGGCCGGCGTGGTGCGAGTCCGTGGCAAGGGTCGCCGCGAGCGGCTCTCGCCGATCGGTTCCTATGCCGTGCGTGCCTTGCAGCAATGGTTGCGCATGCGAGAAATTAACCAACGTGAAGCGTCCGGTGCGGACTCACCGGTATTCGTCAACAGGTTCGGATGTCGGTTGTCAACTCGAGGCGTCGCGCGGATGCTCGAAAAGTATCTAAAACTTACCGGACTAGACCTGCGCACGACGCCGCACTCGTTGCGTCATAGTTTCGCCACACACCTGCTCGACCGTGGGGCCGACATCCGCAGCGTGCAGGAGTTGCTGGGTCATAAGAGCCTGATGACCACGCAGATTTACACGCACGTCAGTACGTCTGCGATTCGCAAGGCGTACGAGAAGGCGCATCCGCGCGCCAAGTAATTGCTTCATTTACAAAGCCGCAAGCGGCCTTACACCAATCCCTTTCTGACCGCCCAGACCGCGGCCTGAGTGCGGTCGCTGACGGTAATCTTTCGCAGGATATTCTGCACGTGTTCCTTTACCGTCTCGACGCTGATCCCCAGCGATCGGCCGATTTCCTTGTTGCTAAGCCCGAGTGCTACGTGGCGTAGCACTTGTGTTTCGCGTTGCGTCAGCGGCACATCATCGTCGTCGAGGGCATCTCGGATGTTCATGGTCCCTGCGATCCGTCCCAACTCTCCGCTCCGGCTGGGCGATTCCCCTCTTCCCGCTGCGGTGATCGTAGCAATCAGATCCTCACGTGAAGCCCCTTTCAGTATATAGTCGCTTGCCCCCAGCGCGACGGCCCGGGCAATGTACGTCGGATTGTCGTACGTTGAAAGCATTACTACACGGCTGTCCGGCACCTTGGTACGGAGTTTCTCCAGTGTGGAAAGTCCGTCGCAGTCCGGCATGCGGATGTCAAGCAGTACAACATCCGGCTTTGTTGCCTCAGCCTGATTGATTGCCTCATTCCCGCTGGCCGCTTCGGCCACAATTTCGATGTCGGTTCCGGCCAATAAACTGGCCAGTCCGGTGCGAATGACCTCGTGGTCATCGCAGATGAGAAGCCTGATACTCATCATTGTCCCCTTTTGCCCCCTTATTTAGCCACTGGGTATTACCCAGCGCGTTGCCCCTGAATATCATTATAATAATATACTACCGATTATGATAAAATTACCCAAAAGAGTTGCGGCCCCCCCCGACGAAGTGGCATAAACGTACGATACGGGAACATTATAAGGAAATTGTCGCTTTTGAGGCGTATAGACAAACACTATGGGTTGCCGACCAGCCCTAGAATGGTAAAATGCACGCTTTTATACGTCGTATAGTTGAAAGTTGCGTTTCCATTATGGCCAAAAAAGAAGAAGCCATTGAAGTTGAAGGCGTTGTTACCGAGGCGCTTGCAAACACCCGATTTCGCGTCCAATTGGACAACGGTCACAAGATCATTGCCCACGTGGCCGGCAAGATGCGCAAGCATTTCATCCGCATCGTCCCGGGCGATAAGGTGACCGTCGAACTCTCGCCATACGATCTTACCAAGGGCCGAATTACTTACCGAGAGCGGTAAACAGTTTTGTAGGGATTGGGAATTAGGGATTAGAGTTAAGGTGGAAGGCAAGAATCCAATTTCACAACACTTCAGCCAATTGAAATGTAATCCACGTAAATTCAACATTCATAGCCCTGGCCGGTAGGCCCGGGACGCTCTGCCAACCAAATAACATAATACCTTGGTAATTCAAAACATCCCGGGCCTACCGGCCAGGGCTATAAATGAAAATCCCAAACCGATTTTAATTGGCTGAAGTGTTATCCAATTTTCACAAAGGAGAACCAATCATGCAAAAGACCCTATTATCTACACTGGCTATTGCGATCCTGTTGGGCGCCTCGGGCATCTGCTCGGCCCAAGAGAAAACCACCCTGGTGACCGTTGCGTTTTCAGGCTACGACGAGATTCGAGCCGATTTGGATTTCCTCGGCAAGCTGGGCGGCAACCCGGGCCTGGCCCAGGGCATGGAAGGATTGCTGACCTTGATGACTCAAGGCAAGGGACTGGCCGGATTGGATAAGTCGAAACCCTGGGGAATGGTGGTCCAAACCGACGGCCAAGAGTTCCCCGTATTCGGGTTCATCCCGGTTACCGATCTGAAGGCATTGATGGCCGTGGTCGAGAAGTTCGACATCGAGTCGGAAGAGGTCGACGATGGGGTGCTGAAAATCACCAAGGAAGGACAAAACCTTTACGTCAAGGAAAAAGACGGTTGGGCGCTGATCGCCCAAAGCGCCGAGGGCCTGGAAGATTTGCCCGACGATCCGGTTGTGTTGTTGGC
The DNA here is from genome assembly GCA_030642635.1 of Pirellulales bacterium. Classification (GTDB taxonomy): domain Bacteria; phylum Planctomycetota; class Planctomycetia; order Pirellulales; family Thermoguttaceae; genus DAOWNK01. Next base: position 22,842 of record DAOWNK010000005.1, on the reverse strand, counting down.
CGGGTTGCACAAGAAGTACGACATTGCAGTGCGCGCGTCGATCAAAAACATCCCGCAGCCGATCCGACAGATGTTAATCGAACAGATGAAGGTGGGTACCCAGATCGGCATGCAGCAGATGCCCGGCGAAGACGACGACGACTATGCAATCCGTACCGGCATGACCAAAAAGGCGATCGATCAGGCCGTAGCGATGATCAACGAGTTGGACGAGTTGCTGCTTGGCCTGGCAGTAGATCGCAACAGCGGCACGAGTTATCTGGACATCGATATTACAGCCCAAAGCGGCACGACGTTGGCTGAACGGTTCGCACAGATCGTGCCAGGCAAGACGAATTTTGCCGGGTTCGAGATGCCAGGGGCTGCAATGACTGCCATCCGAGTCGGTACGCTCTCAGATGCCGACGTCGCCCAGGCCAAAAGCAACATTGCCGACGTACGCACCATCGCGCTGGCGGGGCTTAAAGAAGAGGGGCTTTCCGACGAGGAGCTTGAACTGGCCACCGGCCTGATCAACGACCTGCTGGACGTGCTCGATAAGTCGATCGAGAGCAAAAAGGTAGACTTAGGGATAGTCCTGACGCTTGACCCAGGCGCAATCAATTTCGCCGCCGGCATGGCGCTGGCCGAAACCGCCAAGCTGGAAAAGGTCGTCAAGCAACTTGCACAACTGGCCCAGCAGGAAAACCCCGACGTGGCCAAGGCAACCAAACTCGATGCGGAGACTTACCAGGGCATCCGCTTCCACGTTATGTCCGTTACTGTGCCGGATACAGAGGAAGAAGTCGCCAAGCTGCTCGGCGAAACGCTGACCGTAGTGGTCGGGATCGGCAACGACAGTGCGTACCTGGCCGCCGGCAGCGATCCGCTGAAACTGCTAAAGGAAGCGATCGATAAATCTGAGTCGGAAACGGGCAAGACCGTCCCGCCGGCACGGGTCGTTGTTACCGTAACACCGATTGTCAAGTGGGTCGCCGAGACCGCAGGTGATGACATGGTTAAGCAGATGCCCGCTATGCTCGTCGGCCTGTTGAAGCAATTGTCCGGCAAGGATCACATTACGATGACCACCAAGCCGATACCAAACGGCGCCAGCACGCGGATTGAGATCGAGGAGGGCATTTTGAAGCTGATCGGCCAGGCGGGCCAGATGGCCGGTGCAATGCCTCCCGGTGGTGCAACTTCAGCCCCGGCCGAAGACAATCCTTTTTAACGTAACCCCATGAACGAACCGGGCGGCACCGGGCATAAACCAGCGCCCAGTGCCGCCTTTTTTGTGGCACTACCGGCGCGCCGTGCAAGCACGGCGGCTAAATGACCTATCCACTATCTACTACCAACTACCCATGTCTACTTTCCCCACATCGCGCACCGAAATTGCCGGCGTCTCCGTGGCTGAGTTGGCTCGACGGTTCGACACGCCCGTGTTCGTTTACGACGCTGCGGTGATCGCACGCAGGCTTACCGACCTGGTCGCCTTTGACCACGTCCGCTACGCCCAGAAGGCGTGCTCGAACCTGGCGATCCTCGACCTGCTACGTCGCCAAGGTGCGCTGGTAGATGCAGTAAGTGCGTTCGAGATGCGTCGGGCGCTGGCTGCCGGATACCAAATCGACGGCTGCCCGCCGCCGATCGTATACACGGCCGATATCTTCGACGCCGAGTCGCTCGATTTGTGCGTCGATCGCAGCATTCACGTCAACTGCGGCTCGACCGACATGATCGAGCAGTTCGGCGGCCGGGCGGCCGGGCGAGAGATCACGCTGCGTATCAATCCGGGCTTCGGTCACGGACACAACCGAAAGACCAACACCGGCGGCAAACAATCGAAGCACGGCATCTGGCACGAGCAGCTCGCCGATTGCCTGGAGTTGGCCGCACGGCATCGCCTTATAGTTTCCGGCTTGCACATGCACATCGGTTCCGGCGCCGATCTGGAACACCTTCGAGAGGTCTGCTCGGCCATGGAGCGGGTTGCGATGGAGGTTGGCGATTCGGTCCATTCGATCAGCACGGGCGGCGGACTGCCGGTCCCGTATCGTGAGGGTGATGATCGCGTCGATCTGAACGCATACTACATGCTGTGGGATGACACGAGAAAGCGGCTCGAATCGCAGTTCGGCCACCCGGTCCGATTGGAGACTGAGCCTGGCAGATACCTCGTCGCAGAGAGCGGTTTTCTGATCGCCGAGATTCGGGCGGTCAAGCGTCAGGCCGACAACGTGTTCTACCTGCTCGACGCCGGCTTTAACAACCTTGCCCGACCGATCATCTACGGTGCGTACCATCCGATGTCGATCGTCCCGTCCGACGGCGATATGAACCGGCCGGAGCAAGACGTGATCGTCGGCGGCCCGTTGTGCGAGTCGGGCGATATTTTCACCCAGGAGGAGGGCGGCTACGTCGTCACGCGGCGGTTGCCGGAGGCCGCCGTCGGCGAGTTTCTGGTCGTCGAGTGTGCCGGCGCCTACGGCTTTGTGATGGGCTCGAACTACAACTCCCGCCCGTTGGCCGCAGAGGTGCTCATCCACGACGGCCGCGCACACTTAATCCGCGCCAGAGAAACGTTCGAAGACCTGATCCGCGGTGAAGTGATTCCAGAGTGCTCGACGTAACGGATACACAATGGTACAATAAGATATATTGAGGAATTGCAATATGAAACGAGGGGTTTGATCATGTCAACCACACGCTTTACCGCTGAGATCAGCGAAGATCAGACAATACATCCGCCGGAAGGAATACATCTAATACCCGGCAAGGCGGATGTTATTGTCGTACAGTCGTCCGATGCCGACCGTAAGCCGGCCGACGATGATTTATTCGTTCCGGTGGTTCCAGAAATTGCCAAGGATCTGGCCCGCTTCGCACACGAGCAAAACATTCACGGGCTGCCGTCAGACTTTGCGATGAATCACGATCATTATCTCCACGGCGCACCGAAGGAAGGTGACCAATAGTGACCGAAGTCTTTGCGGACACGTTCTACTGGATCGCGCTGTTGAACTGTCCATAATTTCAATCCTTCAACCGAAACAACCGCGAAATGGCATCCAGCAGCACGTGCGGTATCCCGTGACGCGATTCGTCCCGAAGCGATGCCAACGGCCGGTGCAGCAGCTTGTTTACCAGCCGGTCGAACGAGCGGCGTATCTCGTCTCGGGAACTATCGTCCAGATCGGGCAATTTGTTCAACAACCGCTGTAGCTCCTCTTCCTTCGGCTGCTGCAAACCATCGCGGAGTTGTTCAATCACCCCGCCGGCGGCCCGATGGTGCTGCTGGGCCATGAAGCGGACCGTCTCATGCTGGACGATCCGCATCGCCCCGGGCAATTCTTTGTCACGCTGACGACGATTCCGCTCACAGGCCGCTTGCAGGTCGTCGATCGAGTAGAGATATACATCTTCACGCTCTCCGATCGCCGGATCGAAATCGCGAGGCACTGCCAGGTCGAGTATGAACAGCGGCCGATCGCCGCGCGATCGTTCGATTCGTTTGAATTGCTCGGCCGTTACTATCGGCTCGCCGGCGCCGGTGGTGCTTATGACCAGGTCGGCCGTGGCAAGCGCCTCGTCGAGCTGTTCCCACTGCACCGGACGGCCTTGCCACACTTGGGCAAGCTCAACGGCACGCTCGAAGCTGCGGTTGACCACCGTTACCCGACGTACACCTTCGTCTTGTAAATACCGCAGCGTTTCTTCGGCCATCTCGCCGGCGCCGATCACCACGGTGTGCTTGTCGTCGAACCGTTCGAATATCTGCTTGGCGAAATCGGCCACCGCCACGCTTGGGATGCTGACGCGACGCCGGTGAATTGCCGTCTCGGTCGCCACACGTCGTGCGACTCGCACGGCCGCCTGAAACGCCGCGTGCGTAAGCAGACCGGTGCTCTCACATTCGGCGGCCGCCTGATAGGCCTGCTTCACCTGAGAGAGAATCTGCGACTCGCCCAGAACCATGCTGTCCAGACTGCTCGCCACGGTAAACAGGTGATGGATCGCCTCTTGATCGACGTACCGGTAAAGGCAATCGAGCAGATCGGATGTATCGAGGCCATGAAACCGTGCAAGAAACTCTGCAACCCGCCGGCGGTCCGGCACTACGGCGGCCTCGGCGGCCGCACAGTAAACCTCCACGCGATTGCAGGTCGAAAGCAGCACTATCTCCACACCCGGAAACTCCAGACGCCAGCGGTCCAGAGCGTCGTGCACCCGCTCCGGGCTGAATGCCAGCCGCTCACGCAATGCGATCGGTGTGCAGTGATGACTACAGCCGACGACCTGAAACTTCATGCGGGGCCTCCATGTTGCGTATCTAAAAACAACCCGACGCCAAGTGCGATCAGCAGGAATACGAAACTGACCACCGTCAGATACGCCACCTTGCGGCCGGCTCGTACTGGTCGGTACACTGCGCTGGTGATAACGGCAACGAGCAACCAAGCGAACATCGCCGTGGTGCTCAGCACAACCGGGTCGTGCCACGGCACCCGACCGTCGTCGGGATGCTCTCCCATCAGGTTTAGAATCATGCCCGATAGTATACCGATGCCCATGGTTATAAGCGCGACGACGATCGTCCGCGAGTTGGCATGTTGGAGCCATTCGAGGCTGGGCAATCGCAGTCCTTTCGCAGGCGGCAGTTTGTTTTTCAGCCGTTGTGTTTGCCAAAAGTACATCACCCCGGCCATAAACCCCAGGAACACGGCCACGGTGGCCAACACGATCGAGCAACCGTGAATCATCCCCCAAATTTTCGATGCCGGCCCTCGGGCGAACGGCTCTGCATTGGCGAAAAACACGGCCGTGGCTATCAACCCCAGCACCAACGGCAACAGAAACAGTCCGAAGGATGTCCTCGGATGGTAATAGACCAGATATAGATACATTACGACCAGCACCCAGGCGGCGACCAGATACCAATCCTGCTCGCTTGAAAGCGGCGCGCCGGCGGCCTCAACCGCCCGGTAGTACAAGAACGCCGAGTGTGCGACCAGCCCGGCCCCGGCGAACCCCAGCATAACCGCCCCGCGAATGCCGCTGCGAAACAACAGCCGCGATAGCTCCAATAGCAGCGCCACCGAATAACTGGCGGCGAAACAGATTATGCCGACACCGGATAGCATGGATCGAGAAACTCCAATATAAAGCCGCGACCGGTGGTCGCGCCTAGGCGAATCCGCTTTGCGTTGGTCGCGCCATAGCCTGCCCGCGACTCAAAACAGCGGACGGATGTGCTGCTGCACCTCGTCGACAAACGGTGCGAAACCCAGCGGACAACGCTCCCGAACCAGGTTCATGTCGTTCATGGCTGCGACAATTCTATCTTTGTCTTTGGTCGGCAGTTCTTTCTTGGACTGTCCGTATATATCGCGCAACACGGTTTTCGGGTTATTCTCTCGGTTTTGAGACGGAGCGAGCAGTTTTTCAGGTTCGTCGGGAATCTCCGGCGTTCTTGACAAGTCCAGCGCACGGCGAATTGCCGCCGCATCTGTCAGCAACCAACTTTCTATGCACGGATGAGCAACGCCGACAGCCTTAGGAGGGTGTGAGGGTCCGGCATCTCGCCCTTCCTTCAATGTTTTGCTCCTCGCCTTCAAGTCACCTTCCGAATCCACCACAAATACCACAGCATGCGATCCGTTCCGTCTGGCCTGTTTCCTCGCAGCTTCGGCCTTTTGCTTGTACCCTCGGCCGCTAACCTTAATGTTCTGAAGGAACGGAATTCCATAACGCTTGACCAACATCGTCTTCGGCTTGCCGCACAAGCGATCCAACAGAATCGGCACAACGCCTTTCGTCGGCCGCTGCGGTTTCGGATCGTGCCCCACGTCCGTCTTTCCCTCGCCGAATACCTCTATAACAACGCGTTGCTCACGATTCACCAAACAGATCCTCCTCACTCAAGTTGTACCACAACTCGCCGAGGTAGAACCCGTCGGCCATGCGTTCCTTGATGTTCTTAGCATCCCGCAACGGCCGGGCGCGTACCGGGCCGTCCGGATTGTCCGGCGGCCGGCTCAGGAACGTTACCTCTTCCGGCTCGAATAAGCTCAGCACATAAGGCGAATGTGTCGACATGATGATCTGCGGAAATCGAACGCCCTCGGTGCGGTTTACCAACTCCTTTAACAACTCGATGACCTCGCCGAGCCGCTTTGGATAGATACCATTTTCCGGCTCCTCGATCAGCAAAAGTTTCGGCGGGTCGGGTAAGTGAGCAAGCGCCAGGAACCCCAAAAACAGGATCGCACCGTCGGAGGCCTGTCGTGCACGGATTTTCTCGCCGCTTTGGGTCTCGAAATATATTCCTTTCCCAGCGCCTGTGCCAAAAGTGTGCATGCCGTCTGGCGTATAACGCCTTTGTAGAGCATCTTCCGACTCAACTCGGACGTTTCTGAATTGCGGGAAGAAGCTACAAAATTCCTTGCGCAGATGAATAGACAACTCCGGCTCATAATCTGAAATGTCACCTAGCAATGTCGGCAAGCCAAAGCCGTCTGGGTCCAACCTGAACATTCGAGCCGGATCGATTACAGCAGGAATGGCCATCAGTTTCGGATTCAGCCCGTATTTGTGCGCAGGCTTCAACACGTTGGAAATCATATCTGCCTCTTGACGAATATCCTTACGGATATTATGGCCCTGCTTGAAAAGTTTAACGGTTGTTTGTTGCCGTGCGCTGGATAGCTCTTGGCGTTTCCCTTGCTGCTCGATCCAGTCTCCGGATAGGCCACAATTTCGTCCCTTTTTCGGAAAGTCGACAGCGATTCCATATCGAAATATAGGGCCGGCTAATTCATCAGACTCGGACGCCGTATCTTCCAATTCTCCCCAAAGCTCAATTCTAGGGTTGCGACTTTCATGAAGCACCAATTCACGCCCATCCCAAGGCTCGGGGAATATGCTGCACAGATCCCGATCCGAACTTGCGAAAAACGCCGCCATCGCCTCCAGCAGGCTCGTCTTGCCGGCGTCGTTCTCGCCGATCAACACGTGAATGGGTGTCAACGGAATGTCGATCTCGCCCAGGCACTTGTAGTTTTTCACACCGAAACGTGAAAGATACATCGCAATCTCCTTGTGACTTTATGGTAATCCGTATTCCTTAAGCTTTTTATGCAACGTGTTGCGGTTCATACCCAGTCGGGCGGCGGCCTTGGTCTGGACGCCGTCGCAGGCGGCCAGCACCTGGGCGATCAGTTCGCGCTCTACGCGGTTGACGATTGTCGCGTGCAGGTTGCCGGCATTCTTGCCGGCGTCGTCGATGCCATGCCCGACTAACTCCGAGGCGAGAGTCTCAAGGTCCGTACCGCGACGGCGGCCGATTCGGCTTATGCGCTTGCCCAGGACGACCTCTGGCAGCAACTCGCGGGTAATCTCTTCGCCGGTGGCCAGCACCACCGCACGCTCGATGTAGTTTTGCAACTCGCGCACGTTGCCGGGCCAATCGTACTGCTGCAACGCTTCCATCGCCGCCGGCTCGATGCGCGGTACGTGGCAGTTGTTCTGCTCGTTATAGATTTTCAGAAAGTGAGCGACCAGTTCCGGAATGTCCTCGCGACGGTCGCTCAGCGGCGGCAACTCGATCGAGACGACGTTAAGCCGATAGTACAGGTCCTCGCGGAATCCGCCGTCCTCGATCTCTTCGAGCAGGTCGCGGTTGCTCGCGGCGATCACCCGCGTATCGACCCGAATGGTGTGCGTATCGCCGACGCGCTCGAACTCGTGCTCCTGCAACACACGCAGCAGTTTGACTTGCAGTTTGGCGGTGGTCGAGTTGATCTCGTCGAGGAAGATCGTGCCGGTATGTGCGGCCTCGAACCGTCCGGTGCGGTTGTTGATCGCACCGGTGAACGAGCCGCGAACGTGTCCGAACAACTCGCTCTCCAGCAGGTTCTCGGCCAGTGCGCCGCAGTTGACGCGCACAAACGGGCCGCTGCCGCGCGGGCTGAGCCGGTGGATGGCCTTGGCGATCAGTTCCTTGCCCGTGCCCGTCTCGCCCAGAAGCAGCACCGAGGCGTTGGATCGAGCGACCTGGCGTGTGATCCGATAGACCTCTTCCATGGCCGGCCCGGAGCCGATCAGCCCGGGCATGGGCGGCCCGGTTTCGCTTGTGGTGGAGTTGTATGGGGTTTGGGTCATCACAACGGGTGCTTAGCCCCTACCGGTGAATTAGTGGTAATATCAAGGAAAACCCAGTGGCACCGGCGTCTCGCCGGTGGTATGCAAGTATAGGTATTGCCATGAGTTTCGTCACACCGGCGAGACGCCGGTGCCACTATGTTGCCGATTCAATGCAATCTAAAATGCTCTCCAAAACCTTCTGCGTGTCAGCATCCAGGTTCTTGCTCCGGTTGTAACGGTCGTACTGTCGGCGGATTTCGTCGCTGGTCAGCAGAATTCCGTGTTTTTTCATGTTGCGGCAAAACGCATCGGCGGCGGACTTGCGCAACTCGATCGGCTGGGCACATCGGCTTGACAACCCGACCAACGCACGTTGACACTCCGGTGTGCCGATGCCTCTCAACACGGCAACCGCCTTGGTGCTAAGTTCGGGCACGTACAGTGCTCTCAGTACCGAACCTTGCACACTCCGTAAGTCGTACCATCCGGCCGACGAGTTGCCGAGTTGGGCCAGCAGATCAAGTGCCTCGACTGCCTGACGCCGGCGTTCGGCGCGATCGACAAATTTCAGCGCCGCGAGTGTAGCTAACTGCTCGATCTGCCATGCCGACGACTCGGCATCGTTAGGTCGTGAAAATGCCATCGCAAGCGGGTCGGCAGCGGCAATCCGACGTGCACGCTCAAGCTGCCCGCTCCGGGCGATCAGCCCGACGCGCAGGTCTGCACTGCGGTAGTCGTTACGTAACCGCTGTAACAGCAACCCGGCCGGCGGTTGGTCGATCGATACGTCGATCAGTGCAAGCTCGTAGTCGGGCGATGCGACCGACAGCAGGATCAGTTCTCGCCCGGTCGTCGCAGTATCTACCTCGTATCCATTCTCCGCCAGCCATCCGCCTAGTATGCGCGACGCCTCGGTGCCGGGGCCGGCGACCAACGCTCGCGGCTTACCGCTTGAGGCCGCAAGAAACCCCAGCGATTGCGTCACATAGCTGGAGCCAGGGAACCGCTTGGTCGGTTGCAGCTTGAAGATTGCCCCAAGTGCCGCCATACGCAGCCGGCGGTCGGGGTGCCGTGTTGCACGGACCAGCGGTGTCGGCTTGGCGTCGCGATAGATGAGCTTTCCCGCCGTGCCCTTCCGGCCCAACATCTGAGCCGCGACGGCCGCAGCCGCCGTATGGCCGCGCAGCACGGCGAACTGCATCACCTGCTCGATCACGTCCGGGTCCAATGCATCTAGTTCTGCCGCCGTAGCTTCGTCCTCTTCCGACGTCTGAAATGCGGAAGTCAGATAAAGCAGCAGCGATTGTGGGACTCGCCGTTCAGTTCCAGGTTGTTGTGCTCGGACCGGCAAGGCAACGGAAATCGCCAAAAACACAGCCAACAACCAACTTGTCGTTCGGTAGCGGATGTTCATGTTGATTACTCTTTGGTAGCCGACAAACGTTCCTTCCAACGCTTTACTTGTTCCTTCACCTGATCCGGGCCGGTCGAGCCGTAGCTGGTCATTGCGGCAACCGAATGCTCGACGCCCAGCACGTCGTAAACGCTCTCGTCCAACTTGGCGTGTGCCGCCTTGAAATCATCGATAGGTATGTCCTTCAGTCTCACGCCGCGGTCCAGTGCCTTGCGCACCAGCCGGCCGACAAGTGCATGGGCAGTCCGCTGTGGGATGTCTAGGCGGATCAGGTATTCCATCAGTGCGGTGGCGTCGAGGTGCCCACGGTTGAGACGCTCGGCTATTGCCGGACGGTTCAACTCGGTATCCGCCACCAGCGGCGCGGCCAATTCTAACGATGCCTTGACCGTGTCGAACGAGTCGAACAGCGGCGGCTTGTCTTCCTGCAAATCGCGGTTGTACGCCTGCGGAAGACCCTTTATAAGCACCAGAAGCGTTTGCAGGTTGCCGATTACGCGGGCAGTCTTGCCTCGGATCAACTCCAACACGTCCGGGTTGACCTTCTGCGGCATAATCGACGAGCCGGTGCAGAACGCCTGCGGCAGCTTCAGGAAGTTGAACTCGTCCGTAGACCAAATGATCCACTCCTCGGCCCAGGTGCTCAGGTGCTCGGCAATCATGGCCAGGACGAACGCAAACTCCACGAGGAAGTCGCGGTCGCCGGCGGTATCTATGCTGTTTGCCATTACGCCGTCGAACCCGAGCCGCTCGGCAACGTCGTCCCGATCTATCGGCAGACTGGTTCCGGCCAGTGCCGCTGCACCGAGGCTGAGTATATTGGTCCGGCGGCGGCAATCGGCCAGACGGCCACGGTCTCGCTGGAACTTCTCGCAGTACGACAGCCAACAATGCGGGGCGAGCACCGGCTGAGCACGCTGCATGTGCGTGTAGCCGGGCAGAATCACATCCGCATCGGCACCGCAACGACCGACAAACGCACGTTGTAACTCGATGATCTGCTCGTCGATCTGCCCGATCGCCTCGCGGACCCAGAGCCGCATGTCTGTAGCCACCTGGTCGTTTCGGCTTCGGGAGGTATGGAGCTTTCGTCCCACGTCGCCGATCCGGTCGATCAGTGCACTTTCGATGTTCATGTGGATATCTTCCAACTCGACTTTGAACGGGAAGCCGCCTTGTTCGATTTCCCGGCGGATTTCCTCCAGTGCCTGCTCGATTTGCCGGCACTCGTCCTTGGAGATCAGCCCGACCTTGGCCAGCATCCCGGCATGGGCGATCGAGCCGGCGATATCATGCGCATAGAGCCGTCGGTCGAAGCTCACGCTCTCGGTAAACCCCTCCACTCGGCTATCGGTCGCCTCGTTGAACACACCACCCCACGCCTTGTCAGCCATGCCTAACCTTTCAGCAATACCCGGAAAAGATACAATATATACTACCACTGTAGATGGGCAGCGTCGAGTTGTCAATTCAGTAGAGCCGCTCATTGACAGCAACCTGTCAATTTGCCATAAATCGACCACATCAAAAAGCTGCCACTATCGGTCGCGTCCGAAAGAACCTCCGCCGGGTCGCCATTGCCATTACCTCCGTGGGGTGATAAAATGCCATTGTTTTAGTAAATGCTCACACGATTGAGCGGAGCATTTCCATGAATGATCTTGATTCCATCCGGTAAGTTTACCGTGAGTTCAGCAGTTCTCCGCTTTCACCGGAGCAGCACGACTTGTACGTCGATCTCGACGCCGTGCGCAGTGATATGGATGCCGTTTCTCGATTAGGGAAAAAATTCAGCTTGCGGAAGAAGATTTGCCGACCTGCCAGGTACTCGCTGGACACAATGGCAGCGGAAAATCGACGGAACTCTTTCGCCTGAAGAAAATGCTCGAAGAGGGTGACGAACAGTTTTTTGTCGTTTATGTTACGGCTGCGGAGATCGATCTGAACGACGTCGATTTCCCAGACATTCTGATTGCCATTATCCAGCAATTAGCGGTACAATTCAAAGACCGCGCGGGTATCAGTTTGAAACCAAGGTTCTTCAAGCAGCGGTTTGAGCGTTTGAAAGGAATATTAACGTCGGAAATCAGCTTTGATGCATTCGAGTTGGGAGGCGACCTGTTGAAGATTTCCGGCGAGATCAAGGGTAGCCCGGACGCCCGTGCGGAAATTCGCAAACTGTTGGAGCCGGATACCGGCAATTTGTTGAATGCGGCAAATGATGTAATCAGCGAAGCAGTCGGGGAGTTGACCAAGCAAGGCAAGCAGGGTCTCGTCGTCCTCGTCGACGATCTCGACAAGATGGTTGTGCGACCTCACGGCGACGGCTTTGGCACGGATGACTATCTATTTGTCAATCGCGCCGCACAACTCACGGCATTCATGTGCCATGTCGTTTATACGATCCCAATTTCACTCGCCTATTCGCATCACGAACCAGCGATCAAGAGAAGCAACTGCGATAGCCCAGAATTGGGCTCCTCCAGGCGATGCAGGCGGCGTCGATTCGAACATGGATTGGGTCTTCGTGGACAAAGGCGATTGGCCCGTGGCCACCTTCTTCACCCTGGCCTATGAGCTACCTCCTATCGAGTCAGCGGGACCGAATGCACAGAATTAGCGCGGAAAGAGACACATGTCGGCCGGATCGCAGAATTTCGGGGACGCAATATTGATTTCTCTTGACGCCTTTCGGGTTGTCGGCGTAATGGGGGCATGGCAAGAGTGACCAGTGTGGTGGTTCCAGGCTGCCAGCACCATATCACGCAGCGCGGGAATCGTCGGCTGGAAATTAGCGAGAAAAATTGGCCCACGTCGGCCCTGATCACAAGTGGTCAAAGGCGGACATCCAAGAGGTTCACGACAAACTTTGCCAGACGTGCATCTTCTGCACGCCGGAGATCATCGCATGGGAAGAGTCGCGGGACGGCTCGGTCCTGTTCAATATGCCGCATCGTGTAATTAAAGATTATGACCAGGGCAACGAGCCGATTGTGGCGATTGAAGTGTTCACCGGCTCGCTTAACGGTTTTTACGGCAGTGGTTTCACCGGCAGGCTGATTGGGAAATGGGTTGTCGGCGGCGAGACCTTTTTCGACATTACGGTGGTCACCGTGTCCATCCCTTGCGACGGATTCGTATCCGGCGTTGCCGACAGCGTCGTTGTTCCCATGAACCCCTACATCTACTCGGGCCAACTCAACATCACAACACCGGTCATCTATACCAGCGGCGCCTGCGTCGAAGAGTGCCCGGAATAGCCGGACCGAATTTATGTGCACCACCTATCCTCAAGAACACCTACCAGTACGACCCGCAGTCCATGTTCTGCCGCAATCACAAGTTTGCCTGCGCCGCAAATTTCGTTGGGTCCAGCGACTGCGATGACATGAACGACTGCCTGGCACTTCTGGTGAGTGCAGAGAAAAAGTTTAACGTCACAGTCGAGTATCACACGGTCCGCACCTACTGGACTATCGCAGTCAGCGTCGGCTTGTTCTCGACGTTGCATCTCCTGCCCTTGGGTGCCGCCGTCAAGCGTCCCTTGCCAATCGCCGCCGCCGCAAGATCGACGCGACATCCCTTGCCATTTCTGCGTCCAAGCCCGATACTACTGTCCTGTTAATGACTTCCGTCAATTCTCATGCTTAAGGAATCATGGGTCAAGATCACCGTAAAGCAATCAGCATTCCAATTGCCGCCAACCCGTTGCCCCGGCGCATCACCCTGGATTTTTTCGTGTTCGCCACGGCCTTCTGTCATATCCCGCATTGGGCACCATAAGAGACCACGCTATGAAGGGCCAATTGGACCATCGTCACCGCCGAAGCCTCACAATGTTGAGTTTGGTTCTGGCTGGTGAAGCGGTGTTTATTCCGCCATTTCACCCAGGCCGGTATTTCAAGTCGAGTCTTCTCTCGACTTTCGGCATCGACGAGTTTCAACTCGGCCAACTCGGTGCCATCTACGGTATTGTAGCGATGGCCTGCTATTTCTTGGGTGGACCGCTCGCCGACCGTTTTTCACCGAGGAAACTGATCTCTGCTTCGCTGGTGGCTACAGGACTGGGCGGTCTCTACATGTCCACGATTCCAAGTTTCAGCGGTTTGTACGTTCTGTTCGGATTTTGGGGGGCGTCAACCATCCTCGCCTTCTGGGCCCCGCTGATCCGCGCCACCCGCGAATGGGGCGGCGCACAGCGGCAGGGGCGGGCGTTCGGGATACTCGACGGTGGCCGTGGGTTGGCAGCGGCGTTGCTGGCCGCAATCGCCGCATACGCGTTCGGGATGATGGTCGGCGGGAACGTATTGGTCGATCCAGCGCGTGAGACATCTGCGATGCGGGCTCTGCTGTCCTCGTACGCGGGGTGCTGCTTCTTCGCGGCAGTATGCGTATGGTTCTTCGTGCCTGATCCGAGGCCGGTCGCTTCTCGGGCCGTGGATGATCAAAAGACAGATCAGGTGGGCGTCTTGCGCCGCCTCATGCTTGTGCTGCGATCGCCCGCCGTCTGGCTACAGGCGGTGGTCATTATCGCCGCGTACAGTACGTTCAAGATGTTCGACTATTACGGCTTGTACTCCGAGGACGCGTACGGCCTGACGCGCGCCGACTCCGCGACAATGGTTGCTTACCTCAGTTTCCTGCGCGTCGGGGGGGCTTTGGCGGCTGGCTGGATTGCTGACCGGTTCCTGGGCGTGTCGCGATCCATCCAACTGTCCTTTGGCTTACTGATCACGACGTATGCAGCGTTCCTTTTCGTGCCGCCGAGTCACGAGTTGGTTTGGTTCATGATCGCAAACATGGTGGTTAGTTGCGCCGCTTTCTTCGCCTTGCGGGGCATTTACTTTGCGCTTCTTGAAGAATCCGGGACCCCCAGGGAGTTGACCGGCACAGCAGTGGGGGTTATTTGCTTTGTGGGCTTCACGCCGGAAATCTTCATGCCCCTTGTCACTGGTTGGCTAGTCCGTGAAGCGCGTAGCCGTGGCAACGTGCTTGCCGGATATGACCAAATCTTCTGGATACTCATCGTGCTGTCGTTACTCGGGCTGCTGGCAGCCGTGGCGCTTCGACGGCTCGCTTCGCAAAGGTGTTCGGCGAAGGGCCTTTGATCGTGCCCACTTCAAATATCCCTACCAGGCCGTGTGCACAACCGAGTCCTTTCTGGAGCCTCATCTCCAGGTGACGCAGTGCATAGCCGAGTTGCGGCTCGATGATATTCTCGCGAGGCAGTCCAAGGCCGAGCCAGCCGACTCCTTCGACAACCAGTCGCATTCGCTCCATCATTTCTCGCAGAGCCGTCGGGTATGAAGCTGGGACCGGTGGCGGTTCCGCAGAAAATGTCCTTTGCTGTACGTCGTAGTTCTGCATGAGTTCATCGACGTACAAGACCAGTGCGTTCCAACACATCTGGAGATGCTCGAAGTAGTCGTTGATGAACTCGAACCCCTCCTTCGGCATATAGTCCACCAGCAGCGAGCTAGGGTCGGTGCGGACGTTGGCCTCGTGCAACGAGTTGACGGCCTGGCGCAGCGGCTGGGCCTGGGGGTTGTAATCCGCCGTATCCATGTGCCGCCCGGTGAAGACCGACCGGTCAAAATACTCAAGTGGTTTAATTGCCACCTCGGCTCGCTTGCTTGCCTCGGCAACCATCCCTTCCGCTTCCTGCCGGCTGACCAGCCGGAGGAAGAGGTGCTGAAGTTCGTCGCGCCGTTGTTCCCGCTCTTCCTTCTCGTAGATGTAGGAAACGACGTAATCCATGTTGCGGTTTTCAGAGAGATCGTTTGTCCAGAGAGACTGCCATTCATACGAGTACCGGCCCAGCCAGTCGCAGACAATTAGACAGTGTTCTTCCACCCGGGAGGCAATGTCCGCCAAGAGATGAATGAATGTTTCATCGTCGTTGTGGTGGGAACACGTGCCGTACGAGGCGAAGTACAGATCGTAGGGTTTCTCGTTCTCGGCCATTGGAAGCCCCTGGGTGAAGTCGGCCTGTTCAAAGACGAGCTTTGAATTCTGGCCGTAGATGCTCTGCGCCTGAGCGATAAGCTCTTCGTTCAGGTCAACGCCCTTGTAAAAGCCCAGCATGCCCGGGGTCAACAGGGCTACCTCGAAGTCCCGCAAGTCCGCATCGCGGCGCCGCACGTCGGCGAGCAGTTCATAGCCGTCGGCACTACCGCATCCCAAATCCATGATCCGGACACGTTGCATGCGCGATTGCTTTCGCTCGATCAATTGCTGGAGGTGGGGGTGCAGGAAGAGCCTGGTAATTTCATCTTCCCAGAGACGACGGACATTGTCGTACTTTCCTACCAACCCGGACTGTTTGGCGTACAGACCGCTGGTGGCGGCCTCGGTGTAGGCTTCCATCTGCTCTTCATGTGTTTGTTGCGTCATGTGACTGCTTCCTTTGATTCAGCTAGGGTTGTCGGCAAAATGCCGGGGACGTTCATAATGATCTCGTTTCGGAGTTCGGCGGGAATTTGGTTCCGCGGCTGTCCAAGGATTTCCCGGTATCGTCGGTGGGCGGCAGCCAGGGCGCCGGCCTCATCGTCTTCGAGCGGATAGCGGGAATAGACGGGATCGCGGGTGGGCAACGGAAGGTGGTACATGTAGGTCTTGTGAGTGGACTCCATCACTTCGCGCACCAACGACACCACCTCTTCTCGACGCTGCTCGATGACTGGAGGGTCTTGCAGTGTTCGCTTGACCAAATCGATCTGGGCGTCGTCCAGGATGGCCTGTTCCGGACAGAACACATTGGTTCGCTCCAGCAGGCCGAACGCGTAGTGAACGTATTGTGCCCCGGACGCGGGGACGGACAGCAGCGTGAGCATTTTCTCGGCGGTGGCTTGGATACCCGGTACGGACGCATCTCCCACACCGGCGGTCGAGTAGCACGGCAGTCCGTAGAATCGGGCCATCTGAACGCAATCGAGATTGTAGTGAACAAACTCTGGCGCCGCGTACATGTCGTTGAGATTATCGAGCCGGGTTCTTACCGGCACGGCTCCGTATAGCACCGGTGCGCCTGGGGCAACCAACTGGTTCAGCGCCACGCCCGCCAGCAATTCGGCATTGATTTGGGCCACCATGCCGAACTCGTCAAACGGCCCGGTTGCCCCTCCCATCGGGCAACTCGAAATCACCACCGGCACCCGCCGTTTGGAAATCTCGATCAACTTCGCGGCCGTGTCATCCACCATCTGCAATGGACTCTTGATGACGCAGGTAATAAACGACAGCACGGGATTTTCTTCAAATGCGTTTTTCCCACCCGCAACGATCTGCCCCATTCGCACCACGTCATCCAGGGCTTCCAGGCTTGTCAATCCGGCTTGGACGTGCTTGCTGATGTTGCTGAAGCTGGTGAAGAACTGATTGACGTCCTTGTTCGTCTCCGTGATCCCCTTATCCTGGATGTTCACGTTACGGATGAAGAAGTCGAGGTTCTCCAAGTTCTCGCAAAGATGGGCCGAGTTGCGCAGCCGCCCAATGGAACCGTGCAGACGCGAAAATTTCGGCGTTGTGCTCTCGAACTTCACGTCCAGCCAAAAATTCGTTTCCGCTCCACTGCCGAACCGCACGCGTGGCTCGTGTGCGTCGAGGACCAGACGGTTCGACGGATCGCGGGCGCCAAGGACAACCTTCGAGGGCGCCGAATCCAGTGCCTTGTCGATGATGGACGATGAGAGGCGAACGCGAACCCAACTTTCCCCGCTCTCGATCTTTGCGCCGGCAGAACGATAGATATCGGCAGCGGCGGCGTTGTAGCACAGCAGGCCGGGGTCCTCCAGCAGATCGCGCGACACTCCGTCAATCAGCTTGACTTGTTTTTGCGACAAACGGCGCAGTGGCCTAACTAGCACACCTTCTCGCTGCAATTCAGCCACGGCACTCCTCTTTCTTTCGGCTTCTCACACCAGCGGTATCTTGTGGCGATCGGATTTCCGGAAATGACTGCAATATTCTCTCTCGCAAATCCACAGGGAGCCGGCTACTCCGTGGAGATGACCTGATCTCTTTGACCAGCACCTTGGCGCGGGCCAGCGCGTTGTCGCCGGGCGACATCGATCCTCGTTTTTGGCGGTTGGCCAACTCGGGAACAAAGAACTCTCCACGCATGTGTCGCAGCGTATGCTCTTCGGTCATGAAGTCCTCGCCGGGGCCTTTCTCGATCATCAGTTCGGTGGCCAGCGTTTCATCGTTGACTTCGATACCGCGAAGCACTCGCTGGCACATACCCAGGATTTCATTGTCCATTGCCAACTTCTCGTAGGAAACGGTGAGGTCGGACTCCATCAGTCCGGCGATGTCGTGGATGTAATTCGCTCCGGACATCGCCACCAGCAGACTGGACATGGCACTCTCATAGGCGGCTTGAATATCCACTTCCTTCGAGTCGGTGGTTCCGCCGGTCGAGTACAATGGAATCTCAAAATGCTGGGCCATCTGAGCCACGGCGGCGTTGATCATGGCCCGCTCGATCGGTCCGCCAAGATGATCCATCGTCTGTAGGTTGGTAATCGACCCCACACTCCCACATATCCCCGGGGCTCCCCGGTTGACGCACTGGACCAGGGCAATTCCGCCTAGCGTCTCCGCAACATGAGTCAATACGTTTCCAGCCAAAGTGATCGGCGAGGTGGTGCCGCAGATCGGCTCAGTGGGCACGACGACCGGCAGTTTCTCCTTGGCCAGGTAGCAGGTCATCTCGCCGTAGTCCCTGTCGATCTTCAGCGGACTGATAATCAGCGTGATGAACGACACGAACGGCTTCTCTCGCAATGCCTCCGCACTGCCTGCAATCATCCGGGCCATGCGGACCACATTCTGACATCCCTTCAGGGAGTATATCCCGCCCATCACGTGCTTAGTCGTGTTATCCAGCGCGTGGAAAAAGCGGTTAGTGTCGATATGGTCCTTCTGTTCGATTTCGTTGGGGAAAACGTTAATTGTGAATGCGTGAATTTGTTCCAGGACATCGACCATCCGGGCGTTGAGGATAACGTCTTCCACCGTCGAAGGCCGGCGCTCATCCGTGTCTGGATCAAGCACATAGATGGCTGTACCGCCGGTCGCGTAGTGGACGCGGTTTCTTTCCAGTACGACATCATGTTCGCCGTTGCGAGAAAAGAGAGTGATCGACGACGGGTTGGAGTCGATGGCGTCTTCGACCAGTGAGCGGGGAAATCGAACGATGCGGCTTTCGGCGTCGACTTCAGCGCCGGCCGTGCGAAGTGCCTCGAACGCCGTGTCTGAGTACACCGCCATTCCGGACTTCGCCAGAACTTCCAACGCGGCGTCTGCGACTCTCCGTACGCCGCTTTCATCCAGCGGCCGGTAGGGTGAGGCGGAAATCCCAGGTATTTCGTGCTTCAATTTCTTCAACAATATGTCCTCGTGTATTTGAGTTCTTCAAAATCAAGAGTGGCGATTTCGCAGGTACTGATGGAATTCATAGGCTAATCCATTGCCCAACAGTTTCCACGGCCCGATCCGCTCCGAAGTGCTCGGTAAAGATGCGGAAATAGTAGAACTCCTCCTTGCTGCGGATCAGCGGATGTCTCTCTCGGGCTTCGGCATACTGCTGGTCGTCAATGGCGTCCTCGAAGTAGCGGGGTAATATGTCGGCCGACCCTGAACCTTGTGAAAACTCCTGCTTGCCTCGCCAGACAATGGACAGGGGCAAGACTTGCTCGTAGGCTTTCCGGAATATCCACTTTTCGATCTTTCCATCCCCTTCGGGTTTCTGCTTGTACTGCGGCGGAATCCGCAACGCATAGTCAAGCAACTCGCCGGAAATCAAGGGAGTCACCACCCGTATCGAGTTGCACTGGTTCATTCGATCCAACCGCAAGGAGGCGTTGCTGTGCAAGTAGCCCAGGCACTCTATCTGCTTGGCGGTCAACTGTTCCGGCGGGAAATCCTTGAGATACGTGTAGCCACAGAATATCTCGTCGCCCCCTTCGCCGGAAAGCAGGACTTCGACTCCCTCTTCGCTGGCCCGTTTGGAAATCAAGTAGTTGGAAACCGAGCTTCTTACCAGCGAAGGGTCGAAGGACTCAAGGCAATAGATGACCTCCGGTAAAGCGTCGAGGATATTCCTCAGATCGACGATCAACTCGTGGTGATCCGAGCCGATGTGCTCGGCCATCGTGCGGGCGTGGCGGATGTCGCTGCTTTCGCCCACGCCCATCACAAACGTCTTCAATCGGGCCTCTTCGCCGAACTGCTCCTTGTAGAGTTCGCTCGACAAGTAGGAGATCACGCTACTGTCCATGCCTCCGCTGAGCAACGCGGCCGTTGGGCGGACAAAATCGACGCGGTTGCGGACGCTACGTTCGATGATGTCTCGAACGTCTTCAACGATCTGCGGAAGCTCGACATCCATGACTTCCGGCGACCCGGGTAATTCTGCAAAGCGAGTGAGCTTCCCATCCGCATCCATGAAGTGGCCTTCCGGAAATTCACGGATGTCATGGGTCACTGCCCGAAGGCTCTTCAATTCCGAGGCGAGATACAGCGTGCCGTTCTCACGGCCGTAGAAGAGGGTCTTGATTCCTAAGAGGTCCCTGGCTGCGAAGAGCTTCTCCCCGTCGGAGATGACAAAGGCGAAGATCGTGTCGCCCAGGTACCGGAGCATGTCGCTGCCGTGCTTGCGATACAGTTGCAGCAGGAGGCGTTCTTCTCGGAATGGCCCGTCCGCGACACTATGCTCGGCCGCCAGCTTTGCCCAATTGCCCATCTGCCCGTCGTAGCAAATCCTCATGCCATCGCCGTACGGAGCGGCGACTGGGAGTTCCTCGCATTCTCCGTCTCGGGCAAGGTCGCCCTCGGCATAGTTCTGAGCCAGGACCGCCCGCCGCCGCTGGCAAAGCCCGGAAAGGGCAGGACCACGATGGCCGATTTTCTCGAACATCGCCTCCACGTCCTCACGATTCGGCTGACCATAGCCAACCACCAGACCGCTCATGTCGACCTCCGAGATGTTGTTGAATTGCCTGTCATAGGGGCCACTTTCTTTTACGATCGCAGAGTGAGGATTTCTGTACCCCCTCTGGCGACGGGTGTTTGGCCGCCCTTCTTGCATCGTACACAAACCACCATTCCAGCAGAAATCGCCCAAATGACCGGGATTTACTTCGTGTTGGAACAATGCTTTCCTGCACTCGTTTTCCATTAATATGCTGAGTTTATCAGTCACCGTTGAACTTAGCAAGGGGAGTGAGCCATCTTCACGAATTTTTCTTGACTTGGGGTTGACATAATTTATTTTGTGTAGAAAATGGTTGTGTACGTTATTCATCCGAGGCGATCGAGGAGCCAAATAGATGTCGAATACCCTGCCATTGGAGGAACAGGTGATTGCCGCGCTGCGACGGATTACGCGGGCGATTGATCTCCATTCCCGCCTTCTACTACAAAAGAATGGGCTAACTACACCCCAGCTTGCGGTATTGCAGGCAACCGAACGCTTGCAGCCGATCACTGTCGGGGTCGTCGCAAGGAACATTCACCTCAGTCATGCGACGGTCACGGGCATTTTGGGCCGGTTGGAAAAACGCGGGCTTGTGAGCCGGACACGAGGTGACATTGACCGACGAAGCGTGGTCGTCCAGTTGACCGACGACGGCGTCAAGTTGGCCGCAGAGGCCCCTTCTTTACTGCAGGACCGATTCCATCAGGAGTTGTCGAAGCTCCAAGAGTGGGAGCAGAACATGATCCTGGCGACATTGCAGCGGATTGCCTCCATGATGGATGCCGAGGATATCGAGGCGGCTCCGGTACTGGTTCCCGGGGTGGTCAGCGCCATACCGGAAGACGTATCGCGTTACCTCGAAAAGGCCGTCGTGCCGACGGACGAAACTCCCTTGGCGGAAGAGGAGTTGGGCGAGATCCGGCAAGACTTGCAGGAGGAAATGCCATGTTTCAACTCACAGACAAGGCGGCGGTCCACCTGAAATCAGCCCTCTCGGAACTTCATCCGGATGATGGCGCTTGTTTTCGGTTTGGTTTGACACAAGAGGGGATGAAACTGGTGGTCGATCGAGAGCGTCCTGACGATACGACCGTCAAGTATGGCGACGACGTATTGCTCGTGATTGACGCTATGTCGGCCAGTTGTTTCGAGGGACACACGATGGACTTCAACGAGGACACCAAGCAACTGGTCCTCACTTGACCGGCCAAACGCGGCTTTCGATCGGCTACGCTTGGTGATCGTCACATAAGACATAAGACACTGAAGAGGGCCCCTGATGACCGACGAAGCAGCCATCAAAGTGAGATTGGGAACATGGGTCAAGTTGACCGGCTTGGAAGTGGGACGGCTTTGATGGAACACTAACTTGGTGTCCACGATCCGTGGGGAAGGTCAATCGCCCGTACTGGCGGATAGTGGTTCTTTACGGGCCACGGCTCGTTCACCCCAACTCCCCACATGAATCGGAACGTCATCATCGCCCGCGCCTTGTCCACGAGGTTCATGATGTAGGCCAGCAGGTTCCCGTAAACGTCACATCGCCAACTGAAGTTAAACGGTGAAATCTGCGCCACCAAATAGCGGGCATCGCCCAGGGCGAACTGTACATCACTGAAACATCGCCTGTAACGTTCGCGTGTCGCCAGATGGCAATGATGATCCACAATCCGCTGTCAATCGATGTGATGCCGCCCACGCCACTGTATTCAGGCATCCCATCATCAATTCTCACGTGACCCGGAATCTGCCCCGTGGGAGATTGGTGGTCCAGTATCGTACGAAGAAGCGCACACGGCGATCGAGCCGATGAAGAAAGTGGCCAAGACCTTGCGTCGCCAACGAATGCCTCTTCCCGAAACGACTCCGCGGGGCCGGAATCTCTTCCAGGAACGACTGGAAATCGACATTCAAAAGTCGCCGCAAGACGTCTATTCCTCCAGCGCCACCTTGCTGTCCAGCTTGCCTGGATCACGATCTTCTTGAACGGCCTGACGGAGTGCGAAGACCTCGAGTGTCAGGATTTCCAGCAATGGCGCAAGGTCTGGGGCAACCGGTTAAAGCGACAACGTCAAGAGGCGATCGTCGGCGGGTGTTTGCAGGGCAAATTTGTCGGCACAGGATGAAAGGACGACAACCCGACTTCCACGCCCGGCTGCTTGTACGGCGATTCGCTCGGTTAGGTTTGCAGTTGCCAACGACGGTCCGCGAGCAATAACGTAGAGTTTGTCTATCTCGGCCCAATGATTTAACATCCGCACAACGAATTCCTCACATTCTACAAGCGTCAACCGTGCAGCATCGATGAGGCCGTTCCACTGTT
>DAOWNK010000234.1 GCA_030642635.1 Pirellulales bacterium | reverse complement strand
GGGCGACAAGCTTTATGCCTCCGATCCCGGAGCCGGCGATAAATTCGGTAATGCGGTTGCGCTGAGCGGCGATTTTGGGCTGATCGGGGCATATAAGAACGATGCCGAGGCCGGGTCAGCCTACGTCTTCGTCCCCGAGCCATCCACGGCGTCGCTGCTGGGCGTCGGCGCACTGGCATTGCTGCTGTTCGCTTTCCGGGCGAGGAGGAGGAGGCTGGCATAAGGAGTTCGGAATTCGGATTCCGACGTTGTCGTGTAGCGGCGGGGCTTGCTCCGCGCTCCGGCGGTCTGCGATACCCGCCGTTGCACGGTCATTCAGCGCGCGGGGCAAGCCCCGCCGCTACACGGTGAACTACGCGGTGAACTCTTACAATGGAGATTTGTCAATGCGTGACCGGCGCGCGTTCACCTTAGTAGAGTTGCTTGTGGTGATTGCGATCATCGGCATCTTGATCGCACTGTTGCTGCCGGCGGTTCAGGCTGCCCGGGAGGCGGCCCGGCGGTTGCAGTGCAGCAACAATCTGAAGCAGGTCGGGCTGGCGCTTTTGAGTTACGAGAGTAGCCACGGCGTGTTTCCGCCCGGGGCGCTGGAAACGGCCGACGGTTTACATTGGGGTCACTCGTGGTGGGTGCGGATTCTGCCCTATATCGAGCAGAACACGATCTATGACCAGTTCGATCAGGAGGGTCCTCCTACAGGCTGGCTGGGTGGAAACGATCACAATGCGGATCTTCTTCGCAAGAAGTATTTTCCGTTCATGCGTTGCCCTTCCAGCACCCTGCGACAGTGGGTAATGGCGCCGCCCCATCCCTCCTGGGACGTGTATGTCATGAGTGCCAACTACACGGGCGTCTCGGGGGCGACCGATCATCCAACGGCCCACGACCGGCTCGACGGGCAGCCGGAGTACGGTCGGGTTTCTTCCGGCGGACTGCTGATTGCCTACGGTTCCGCTTCGGCCGCCCAGGCGACCGACGGGATGTCGAACACGATGATCGTCGTCGAGCAATCGGATTGGTGCAAAGACACATCGGGTGAGAAATTCGATTGCCGCAGCGACACCCGGCACGGCTTCTGCATGGGAGCTAATCGCAGCGACTCCCTGAAACGGGTGTTCAACGTCACCACCGTGCTGCACCGGATAAACGAGAAGTCGTGGGGCGCCGTGGGCATCGGAAGTTGCGCCCCGAACCAGCCCATCCAGTCGGTCCATCCGGGCGGCGCCCAGGCGCTGTTTGCCGACGGCTCAGTCCACTTCCTCTCCGAGATGGTCGAGATCCAAACTCTCTACAACCTGGCGAATCGAGACGATGGCAACGTGGTGGGCGATTTATGGTAACACTCATGGTAATTACTGCTCTGCGTGATATTTACCGGCGTTGTGCCTACGCGCTGCCGGTCGCTTTGGTGCTACTGGGGTTGTGCTTGACCGGCTGCGGCGGCCCGCGTGAGATTCTGGGAAAGGTCTCCGGAAAGGTGACGTTCCAGGGCGAGCCAGTATCCGAGGGCCTGGTGATCTTCAGCAACACGGACAAAGGCGTTTACATGACCGCCAAGCTCGGTCCCGACGGCAGCTACGCGGTCAAGATGGCCGAAGGCTCGGGGTTGCCGCTGGGAACATACCAGGTTTCGATAACTCCACCGCTGGTCGAGGTCCCGTTGGGTCCCATGCTCACACCGCCGAAGCCCCGAGCGTTTCCAAACATCCCCCCAAAATACCGCCGCAACGAGACAAGCGGGTTGACGTTGACCGTCGAGCAGGGGGATAATACGTTTGATGTGGATATGGAGAAAAGGGCAAGTGCGGCCAATTCCCGATCTTGAAATCCCCCGGACGATGTGGTACATTTGTCCATATGGTGCAGTGGTATGCACATCGTTGTTTGATGATTCGGCTCGTTTAGTTTAGCCGGCGTGCTTGCACGCCGTGTGGTCTTTCCGGATAACATCTTGCTTACTTCACACGGCGTGCAAGCACGCCGGCTAAACGGGCAAAAATGTGTGTTTTGCACGTTTTGGGCGGCCAAAACCCGTGCAAATTTCGCCGGCCTTAACGTGGCTTCACAGCAGTTCTTACGGCGATTCTCCGAAGTGTGAATTGCCCTTGACAACAAATTTCATAAGTGCGAAATGCAAAATACCCAGCGACGTAACTCGTTTGCCGGCAATCACTTACGCACACTAAGGACGGCGCCAAAGGCATTTTGCACGCGGTGAAACATCGACAGGCAAAACGAGGCAGGGGCCAGGGGTCAGTTTGAAAACCTGCAAACAACGTTGTTTTCAAAAGCTGAAAGTTGATAGCTGATAGCTGATAGCTGAAAGCCGGGCCGCAAGTGGCGGCAGGTTATTGGGGGTTGCCTAACGCTAATGCAGACCCCGTCCACGCGATGCAGAGGCACGCATGGCCTGGATCGCTTCAGCGTAGTGGTTCGGCGAGGCGCTGAACCGCTCAAGCGACTCCTCGCCGGCGAACAGGTAGACCTTGTTGCGGAACAGAACGCCCCACTCGCGACGCCCCTGTACGTTCTGCTGCCGGTCTACCGCAAGAACGATGTCGTTGCCCGAGATTACCGGGGCGTAGCGGTCCGGATCGGCCAGGAATCGGCGTTGGTGTTCCGAGCTGCAAAACAGATATGTCCGCCCGCGGTGGATCGCGCCCCAACGGCGGTCGCCCAGCGTCCACTGATGTCGGTTGCTTTGCATGTCGTCGATCAACTGCACCGGGCAGTAGCCGTCCAGGCCAAGCGGCGGGTTGGTCTGCCCGATAGGTATCGAGACCGGCGAGACCGGCGGATGTATATCACGTGTAGCGGCCTGGCTCGCCCGGTGTGTTGGCGGGGCAGGTACACTGCCGGACAAGCCGGCAGTGGCACTCGGTATCTGTGGAGGGTGAGCTTGTGGAGCCTGGACGGCAGGGCTGCGGTTCTCGGCAAACTGCCCGGCGCGCTGCACCTTGAAGGCGGCAGATACACGGTTCAACCGTGCAACGCATTCCCCCGGCGGGATAACGCCCCGGAATTGCTCCAACACTCGGCCTTCCGGCGTGAGGATAAGTTGGCAGGGCAGGGCAGTCACACCGTATTGACGACAGGTGGCCGGGAAATAGTCGCGGTTGATCTTCACCGGCACGTAGCCGGCCTGCACGGCGGCGGCGACCTCCGGCCGGCTCAATATCGTCTGCTCCATCCTGCGACACGCACCGCACCACCCGGCCCAAAAGTGAATCAGCACTAGCCGATCCGTCTGGGCGGCAAGCCGCTTGGCGCTATCCAGGGTCGGTTGCCACTGGATCGGCTCCACGGCGGTGGCAACCGACGTGAGGAGCAAAGCCACGACTGCGACCAAAAACAACCTGCATTTTTTGTGCATCTTGCCCAACCTCGCATATGGAAACAGAAATACGCCACTACCGATGTCATGTAGTTATCGGAAGCGAGGTGGGCGAAATGGTGTAAAAATGTCGGGATAGTAACGAATTGCCCGAATTTACTCGTCGTCGAGCAATTCAACCGCCTCGAACTTTCGGCCTTCGAGCATGGCCAGGCTGGCGCCGCCGCCGGTGCTGACGTGTGAGACCCGGTCGCCGAAGCCGAGTTGCTCGATAGCCGCTGCACTGTCGCCGCCGCCGACGATGCTGGTCGCGTTGCTTTCAGAGATAGCCTGGGCAACGGCCTTGGTGCCCTCGTCAAACGGCGGAATCTCGAACACGCCCATCGGGCCGTTCCACACCACGGTCTTGGCGTTCTTGACCACCTCGGCGTACAACTCGGCCGTCTTCGGGCCAATATCAAGCCCCTGCCAGCCGTCGGGAATCTCGCCGCTTGGGACGACCTGCTTGTTGCAATCGCCGCTGAAATCATCGCCGCAGTGGGTGTCGACCGGGAGGATCAGCTTGTCTTTGCCCTCGGCGATCAGTTCCTTGGCCAGCTCCACTTTGTCCTCCTCGACCAGGCTGTTGCCGACCCGGCCGCCGGTGGCCAGCGAGAATGTGTATGCCATAGCCCCGCCGATGAGCACTTTGTCGCATATACCCAGCAATTTTTTGATAACCTGAATCTTGTCGGATACCTTTACGCCGCCCAAGATAGCCACAAACGGGCGTTTCGGTTTGGCGATCGCCTCGGAAAGGTACTGAATCTCCTTGGCCACCAGGAACCCGACCACCTTCGGCTTGCCGCCCATCGCCTCGGGCACGGCCACCATCGAGGCGTCGGTGCGGTGGCACGTGCCGAACGCATCGTTGCAGTAGACGTCGGCCATATCGGCCAGCGAGGCGGCGAACTCCTTGTCGCCGCTCTTCTCGCCCGGGTTGAACCGCAGGTTCTCCAACACGAGCACCTCGCCGTCGGCCAGCGCGGCTGCCTTCGACCGGGTGTGCCGGCCTATGGCCTCGGCGGCGAATGCGACGTCCTTATCCAGCAACTCACCCAACCGGACGGCTACCGGCTTCAGGCTATATTTCGCGTCCGGCCGGCCCTTGGGCCGACCCAAGTGGCTCATCAGTATCAGTTTACCACCGCGGTCCAGGACCGAACGGATCGAGGGCATCGCCATGCGAATCCGGCGGTCGTCGGTGATATTGCACTGTTCGTCCAGCGGCACGTTGAAATCGACACGCATCAGCACGGTCTTGCCGGCTACGTTTACGTTTTTAATGGTCTTCTTGGCCATATCCAGGGGGCCTCCTGATTTTCTACGTTTCTACATTACTGCTGACAGTATAAATCGTACTTTGCCGTACACAACCCCATTTAGCCACGGATGAATGCACCCGGCGGTCAGGGACTAGGGGCCAGGGGCCAGTCTGAAAACCTGCAAACAACGTTGTTTTCAAAAGCTGATAGCTGACCATTGACCACTGAGAGCTTGTGAAACAATTCAACACATAGATTTCGACTACTGTGGCCAAGAGTGTTATGATTTTCCAGAACCGGACAGTTCGATCGCTTAATCCCGTTGTGTGCGGGCCGGATGGTTGCGCGAGAGAGCAATC
>DAOWNK010000024.1 GCA_030642635.1 Pirellulales bacterium | reverse complement strand
TACGGAGGTGTGGCAAAGCCGAACCAAGTACGGTAAAATCCACCTTCGGCAATTGCCGAAGGCCTCAACAGATTACAAGAACAACGATTTTGCCGCTTGTATCGACCACAGCACGGTCGAGACAGTTGGGTGCCACGGCTGTGTCAGCCGTGATTTGCAACAAGGCACCCTTCAACAACACGGCTGGCACAGCCGTGGCACGAGCCGGATTACTTCAACGCGATTGTCTGCGCGAGCGGGTTCAACACGTTCTCGATCACGTGGGTTTCGAGCATCTCGTGGCAAATGTTGCTGAGTTGATCGAGCGTTTCGACAAACGTCTTGTCCGGACCAAGGCTGCCGTACTGCCGGGCGGTAACGTACACGCTGAGTTGCTCTTCCGGAAACTCTCCGATGCGGACTTGGTATGCGTTAGTCCGTGTTTCCACACTCAGCCGGAATTGCTGCCGGCACTGTTCGTCCAGCGCTATGGTAATCGACGGTTCGTAATTGATGATCGTCGAGTCGGGCAGGTCGATCATCCGTTCCATCGGCGGGCTGACGCCCAAGGCCTCCGCCACAATCTGGTTGTGGTTTCCGCGATACGTAAAATCGAACCCGAAGAGCAAATCGAGTGCCTCGCAATCCAACGGACTGACCGACAACGTGTATGGCGCCAACTCGAGCACGAGCTTGTGCTGCTCCAGTGCCGTCTCGATTGAATCCGGATTGACCTGACCGGAGCAGACCCGCCGAGGCTCGATGGTGCACCAGCGGTAGTTGCCTTGGTCCTTGTCCTCCTCAAGGACGAAATCTCCACGCTCGCGGCAGTAAAAGTTCCGCATGGTGGGATAGGTTTTTTGGATTCGCTCGAAGAAGTGGAGGACGGTTTCCCGGGCGGCCGGAAGTTCCATCTCCGTGCCGAGGTTCATATTGACATAAAAGTCGTCACACAACGAACTGTAGCGGTTCATTCAAACAATTCCTTCTGACTGGAGACTGCCAATCAACAGTGGTACAATCGGATCATAAAGCCGCGACCGGTGGTCGCGCCTGAAAACCACTTTATAATAGTCGCCCCATGTTTTTAGTATACGGTTTCCGCCCCGAAGTTGTCAAATGCTCTTTTGCGGGTAAATAGATGACCTCTCACGATAAACCGGACACTCTGGTCGTCCTGCCCGGTTCTTTGGGCTGGATGGCGCTTATCGGCAGCGGAGAAGTTCTCAAGCAGTTCACCTTCGCCCGCAACTCGCCCGATGCGGCAGTTCGGGCATTGGACGCCCGATTGCTCGAAAATGCCACATCAGGCACATGGAACGTCCCACTGCTTCGCCGGCTGACGGCCTATGCCGCAGGGGTGACGGTCGATTTTCGCGACGTCCGAATCGATCCCGGACGGATGACCGATTTTCAACTCGAGGTCGTTCGTTGCTGCCGAGAAATCCCATACGGCAAGACCATAACCTACGGGCAATTGGCCACAGCGGCCGGGTTCCCCGGTACGGCCCGGGCGGTGGGGAACTGCATGGCCGCCAACCGGATACCGCTTATTGTCCCATGCCACCGGGTCGTACCTGCCGACGGCCGATCGGGCGCCTACTCCGCCCCGGGCGGCTCCAGAACCAAGCAGCGGCTGCTGGAGCTTGAAGCAGGCCGTGGTTGCTGCTAAGCCGCAAGCGGCTGACTTGTCACCGAAACCTGCTGTCCGCTACTGTACGCTTATCAGATTGATCGAGCCAACCGATTCGATTCACGGCAAAATGATCGAATTCGGGAACGTATGGTTTGATGTCTAAAACAGGAGTGCCGTCGAGCATGTCGACGTCGCGCACGTGCAGCACATTATCGTCGACGCCGACTAACCGAACGGCCGAAATTCCAATTGGATTGGGACGGCACGGCGCCCGAGTGGAAAACACGCCGCGTCGCACGTTGTCTCGAAACGGGGTGACTAACAGACGTGTCGTCCGAGATCGATCAAACCGGTAAATCAACCAGATGCGGTCGAAGCCATCGAGGTCCTTCAGACCCTCTGCGAACGGCTCGAAGACCTCGACGCGACCTTCCGCACCGCCGGCCACCGCAGCTTGGATCGGCGTACCCGCCGTTTCTGTAAACGGCGTGTAGATAACTCCGATTTGCTCGAACGTCGAGGTGCTTGGATCGTTGGATGCCGACATGCCTGCAATGTATCGTAACAACCACGAATTGTAAAGCTACGCGAATTTGCCGATGATGACCGAGCCGTTGTGCCCGCCGAAACCGAAGCTGTTCGACATCGCCACGGAAAACTTCCGTTGCCGGGCATTGTTGGGCGTGTAATCGAGATCGCACAGCGGGTCGGGCGTGTGATAGTTGATCGTCGGCGGGATCACGCCATCTTGCATAGCCATAACACAGAAGATCAACTCCACGCCGCCGCTTGCACCGAGCATGTGTCCAAGGTGGCTTTTGGTGCTGGAGATGCTCACCTTTCGGACATGTTCGCCGAAGACCGATTTAACGGCCGCCGTCTCGGCCTGATCGCCCAGCGGGGTACTGGTGCCGTGCGCGTTGATGTAGCCGATCTCCGACGGGTCGATTTTCGCATCGCCAAGCGCCAGCGACATTGCACGTGCAGCGCCTATGCCGCTTTTGTCGGGTTTGGTAATATGGCTGCCGTCGGCACTTGCGCCGTAGCCGAGCATTTCGCCATAGATTTTAGCACTGCGAGCCTTGGCGTGTTCGAGTTCTTCGAGCACAAGGATACCGGCCCCTTCGCTGAGCACGAAGCCGTCGCGATCTGCATCGAACGGTCGGCTGGCGGCGGCCGGGTCGTCGTTGCGCTCCGAGAGTGCCCGCATGGCCGAGAACGCGCTTACACCCATCGGGGTGATGGCGGCCTCGGTGCCGCCGGTTATCATCACCTCGGCATTGTCGTACTGGATCGCGTGCATCGCGTCGCCGATTGCATTGGTGGCGCTGGCACAGGCGGTAACCACGGCGGTGTTCAGCCCGCGCAGTCCGTACTGAATCGATAGATGCCCGGCGGCCGCATTGGCCATGAGCTTGGGGATGGTAAATGCCGAAACCTTATCCGGTCCCTTGTCCCTCAGCCTGGAGTGCTGAATCTCGATCGTCTCCAGTCCTCCGATCCCGGAACCTATCACGGCGCCGCAACGGAACGTGTCTTCTTTGGAAAAATCCAGTCCGGAGTCGTTCACCGCGTCGATGCCGGCGACCAGTGCGAATTGCACGCAACGGTCGAGCCGCTTGGCGTCCTTCGGGGCGATGTACCCGTCGGCCGACCAATCGGCTATTTCGCCGCCGATCTGCGAGCGGCATTTTGAAACGTCAAAACGTGTAAGCGCACACACCCCGCTCTCACCGTTGCAGATACGAGTCCACAACTCGTCAACCTTGCAACCGAGCGAGGTAACCGCACCGATTCCCGTTACGACGACACGCCGTTTCATGCAATCTCGTCAAGAAGATGAGGTTTCACTGTTATCGACGGTCTGTTCGATATGGTCGATTGCCTGACCGACCGTTTGGATCTTCTCGGCCGCGTCGTCCGGGATGTTTATGTCGAACTCTTCTTCGAGCTCCATCACCAACTCGACCGTATCCAGGGAGTCGGCCCCCAGATCATTGACGAAAGAGGTCTCTCGGGTAATCTGGTCTTTACTAACGCCGAGCTGTTCGGCAACGATATCAACAACACGTTGTTCAACTGAAGCCACCTTCATGGTCCTCCTGTAGCCATACGAATTAGGGGGTGCACTCCTATGGCCCCCCATTTATCTATTGTCAACGAAATTTAACCCCGCAGGGTTGTTTACTCTCCAATTTGCCCGTTTTTCCATAGGTTCTGCAAGGTATAGCGACTTTTGTTCGCTTTGTCTATATCTGTTTAGCTATCAGCTTACCCGGTCAATCCTCCATCAACGGTCAATACTTGCCCTGTGATGAAACCGGCCGCATCACTGGCCAGAAACAGCACGGCGTCGGCGATGTCTTGCGGGTCGCCCAGCCGTCCGAGCGGAATCTGTTTTTTTACCCCTGTGAGTATATCCTCGCCCAAGGCGTCGGTCATCTCGGTGGCGATAAACCCGGGTGCAATTGCATTTACCGTGACGTTTCGTGCGGCCAGTTCCCGTGCGACGGTCCGTGTCAAGCCTATCACGCCGGCCTTGGAGGCCGAATAGTTAGTCTGGCCCGGATTGCCCATCAGCCCGGCTACACTGGCGATATTGATAATTCGTCCGGTTCGTCCCTTCATCATCGGTCTGGCGGCCGCACGGGTGAACAAAAAAGTGCCGCGCAGGTTGATCGCGATGACCGAATCCCACTGATCGTCCTTCATCCGCATGATAAGCGAGTCGCGTGTGATGCCGGCATTGTTGACCAGGATGTGCAGCCCACCCCACTTTTTTACTACTTCGTTGACAACTTCACCTACGCGCCGGCTGTCGGTCACGTCGCACGCGAAGGCCTCGGCAGTGCCGCCGGCGGATTGGATCGCACCGGTCACCTCCGCAAGGCCGTCGGCGTTGACGTCCACACAGGCTACCTTTGCGGCGGCAGCGGCGAGTGTTTCGGCAATCGCACGGCCCAGGCCGCGACCTGCGCCGGTGACAATCGCCACCTTGCCGGTCAGGTCGCACGTAATTCGGCTTGTGGTTTGGTTTGGCATAAAAGTGTACCTTCATTAACCAATACAGTGGCACCGGCGTCTCGCCGGTGTGACTGAACATAGCAACGCCTATTGTTTGTGTACACCGGCGAGACGCCGGTGCCACTATCTACTACCCACTATCTACTACCCACCATCCACTACCCACCATCCACCATCCACTACCCACTACCCACTACACACTACACATCCACGCTTTGACACGATATTTTCCGGTCAATTCGCCGTAGCAGCCCGCGCAACACACGCCCCGGGCCGACTTCGTAGAACTGGTCGAACCCCTGTTGCAACAGGTATCGCATCGAGTCTTCCCAGCGGACCGGATGCATGACCTGTTGGATGAGCAACCGGCGTATTTCCTCCGGATCGTCGTGCGGCTGGGCATCGACGTTCGAGACGACCGGGATTTTCGGCCGCTGCATCGGCACATCGGCCAGTGTTTCGGCGAGCCGCTGGTCTGCTGGTCGCATGATTTTCGTGTGGAACGCCCCGGCCACTGCCAGCGGCACCGCCTTCATCGCCCCGAACGATTGGGCCATCTCCGCCGCACGTTCACATGCTGCATTGGTGCCGGAGACGGCTATATTCCCCGGGCACAACAGATTGGCGATCTCCAGGACTTCCTCGCCGCGTGCCTTCTCGCACAGTGCTTCGACCTCGATTCGCTCCAAGCCCAGGATACTAACCATACCGCTGGGTGTTGCGTCGGCGGCCTCCTGCATAGCCGCACCACGTTTCTGCACCAGCATCAGCCCGTCCTCGAACTCCATCACACCGGCGAAGACCATGGCGGTGTATTCGCCGAGACTTAATCCGGCCGCTGCTTCGCACGACAGGATCACATCAGGCGATTCCGCCCGCAATGCCTCGATCGCCGCCAGGCTGGTCACAAACAGTGCCGGCTGGCTTCCCACGGTAGAGTCGAGTTGCTCGGCCGGCCCCTCGAAGCAGAGCTTCGCCAGGTCGTAGCCGAGGACCTCGCCGGCGCGCTGATACAGCCCGGCCACACTGGGCAACGACTCGGCCAGCCGCCGACCCATGCCCACTGCTTGTGCCCCCTGTCCTGGGAAAAGAAACGCAATCTTGCTCAAGACTCGGTTTCCGTTACCTTTCGTCCCATGTAATATCCGCACTTCGGGCACACCGCATGTGACGGCACCACCGTGCTGCACTGATCACAGTAGGATACTTCGGGGGGGGTTTTGGCGTCGTGCGACCGGCGTTTGCCGGTCCGCGAGTTGGAATGTTTACGTTTTGGAACTGCCATCGTATTATCCAATCACATACTATTATTCATATCTACAATAGAAGTTGAATATTTTAGACTTATCAAATTTATATGTCAACTGGTGAAGATTCTGGAGGAAATCCCCCATTTTAGCGGTCCGACCGCCTTGACACTTACAGCCCTGACCGGTATGTTTACTAGATTACCTTAGTAGAGAGTGAGATTTTTGTGCGCTGTGTGGTTGAAAGTTACGTTTTCGCCCTACTTATGTATATGGCGGCGAAAACGCTGCTTCAAACTGCATGTTGTATAATAGGCGGCAGATGCCCCCCATTGAGGGGGGAAAGTGAGGACAGATGGACTCCAACGAACTGTTGCGAATCGTCGACGCGATTCACCGCGATAAAAATATCGACAAGGAAGTTGTCTTCGAAGGGATTGAAGCTGCGCTGGTTTCCGCCGCAAAGAAGCACTTCGGAGAAGACGAAGATATCGTTGTTGTGATCGACCGCGACGATGGCTCGATTTCCGGAACCCACAACGGCGAGTCGTTGGACCCGGCGGAAATGTCCGAACGCAACGGCGCACAAACCGCCAGGCAGGTAATGATCCAGAAGATTCGCGAGGCCGAGCGAGATACACTGTTCGAGGAATACGAAGAATTGAGAGGCCAGTTGGTCACCGGTGTAATCCAGCGATACGAGGGGGGAGCAGCCACCGTCGCGCTTAGCAACGTCGAGGCCATACTGCCGCGCGGAGAACAAATCCCCGGCGAGACGCATCATGCCAACGAGCGCGTCCGTGCTACTGTATACGAGGTTCGCAAGCGGGGTAGCCGCGTAATGGTAATACTAAGCCGAACCAAGCCGCATTTAGTGCAGAGGTTGTTCGAGCAGGAGATACCGGAGATTGCCGAAGGTGTTATAGAAATCAAATCCATCGCACGCGAGCCGGGTTATCGGACCAAGATCGCCGTCAGCAGCACCGACCAACGGGTCGACTGCGTAGGCGCCTGTGTGGGCGTGCGTGGAAACCGCATCAAAAACATCGTCGACGAGTTGGGTGGCGAACGGATCGACATTGTCCGCTACAACGACGATATGCAGGTGCTGATTCCCAACTCACTGCAGCCGGCCGAGGTCGAAGAGGTCATCCTGTGTCAGATGCTCGGCCGCGCCATTGTCCTGGTGCGCGAAGATCAGCTCTCGCTGGCCATCGGGCGACGCGGGCAGAACGT
The DNA here is from genome assembly GCA_030642635.1 of Pirellulales bacterium. Taxonomy (GTDB): domain Bacteria; phylum Planctomycetota; class Planctomycetia; order Pirellulales; family Thermoguttaceae; genus DAOWNK01. The sequence continues at coordinate 11,370 of DAOWNK010000024.1, read as the reverse complement.
CCGGCTCGGCAGTAAACTGTGCGGCTGGGACATCGAAATTATGACCCGAGAGGAACTCGACGAACAAATCGAGCAGGCAGTGGTCGGTTACGCATCGCTGGAGGGGCTTGATGAGGAACTGGCCGAAAAGCTGGTCGGCGAGGGATTCCTCTCATACGACGACCTCTCGGTGATCGAGCCGGACGCTCTGACCGAGATGGGCGGTGGGCTCAGTAGCGAGCAAGTCGACCGGATCGTCCAACAAGCTGAAGTAAAGGCCGAGGAGGCCGAGCGAGAATCAGCCAAGCAGCGTCGCCTGCAACGCGAACAAGCACAGATCGAGGCGGTCGCCGCCGAGACCGAAGCAGCAAAAACCGAGACCGAAGCAGCAAAAACCGAGACCGAAGCAGCAAAAACCGAGACCGAAGCAGCAAAAACCGAGACCGAAGCAGCAAAAACCGAGACCGAAGCAGCAGAAACCGAGACCGAAACAGTCGCCGCCGAGACCGTAGATACCAACGACGATTTGTCCGACCAAGTTGTAAATTGAAAATTGAAAATTGCAAATTGAAAATGGTCAATTGAAAATGGTCAAATGTTAAAAATCAATTTGCAAAGTATAAGGGAGTGGCTAGGTGCCCATCCGAATTTACGCACTAGCGAAAAAGCTGAAGCTCGACAGCAAGATACTTGTAGATATCTGCAACAAGGTGGGTATCACAGGCAAGGGGTCTGCGCTGGCAAGCCTATCGGACGAGGAACTTGCCAAAGTCACTGCTTATATGGAAAAGGGGAAAAAGAAGGCGAGCACCCAGGGCGGCAAATCGGCGCTGGGCGGCAAAGAGGTGCCTTCGGCGGAATCCAAAACGTTCCGGCGGGAAGATTACATCGCACCGACAAGTGCAGCCGGCGGAAAGGTGCCGATGCTGGACGCCAGGCCGACGAAGGAAAAACCAACCCAAAAAAAGAAACCGCCGGAAAAGCGAGAGGAAAAAACTTCGGCGCCTAAGCCGCCTGAGAAAACGCCCCCGGCCATCAAGCTGGCTCCTATGCCGCCTTCGGGCAAATCGCCCAAGAAAAAAAAATCTAAGGAACCTGCACCACAAAAACCGGATATTAAACTCCCGCCCGACGCCATCCGTGCCGGAAAAGCAGGCACAAAACCGCTCCCGGAACACCTCCGTAAGCACGAGCAAAAGAAAAAGGCGGCAGACCGAAAGGCGTCGCCGCGAAAACCGGCGCCGGCTGAGAAACCGGTTCCCTTGGCGCCGACAACCCCGGGTCGGGAACGACCACGCCGTGGCGGACGAGCCGCCAAGGGCGCCGATACGCCTACACTGGGCGGACGCGAGGCCCGACAGCTAAAACGAAAACGTACGACTTCCACCAAACGACGTCGCTCGGATGAAGAAGGGGATATCCCGACCAGACTCAAGCGGCGCAATCGTATCAGGCGGACCGGCGCCAACACCGCCGCGCCGCGCAAGGGAAACGTAACAGTCCATCTGCCGTGCACCGTCCGCGAATTTTCCGAGGCGCTCGGTGTCCCGGCGCAGACCATCCTGGGTAAGCTGCTTGCGCTGGGAATGGTCAGTAACATTACAGCCAACCTCGACGGAGAAACGGCCGAACTGTTGGCAGTGGAGCTTGGAGTAGAGGTTGACTTCCAGCACGAGGCCAACCTGGAAGAGAAGCTTCTGGAGGAGCTTCGGCAGGAGGACGACCCGGTACTGCTCAGGCCACGCGCACCGATTGTCACGTTCCTCGGTCACGTCGACCACGGCAAAACGTCGCTGTTGGACCGGATTATCGGAATCGACGTGGTCTCCGGCGAGAAAGGCGGTATCACGCAGCACATTCGCGCGTACAAGGTCGAGAAAGAAGGCCGGGCGGTCGCCTTTGTCGATACTCCGGGGCACGAAGCGTTTACCGAGATGCGAGCCAGAGGAGCAAACGTCACCGACATCGCCGTGTTGGTAGTCGCCGCAGACGACGGCGTAATGCCTCAAACCGAAGAAGCAATCAGCCATGCCCGGGCCGCAAAGGTGCCGATCGTCGTGGCGCTGAACAAGATCGACTTGCCGGGGGTTACTTCGCAACGCACGTTCGAGCAGCTCGCCGCCAACGAACTGCTGCCGACCGAGTGGGGAGGCGATACCGAGGTAATCGAAACCAGCGCAACGACCGGCCAAGGCGTCGACGATCTGCTCGAAACGCTGCTTACGGTGGCCGAGTTGCACGAGTACAAGGCCAATCCCGATCGTAAAGGATTGGGAACCTGCCTGGAGGCCGAACTGCACGAAGGACGCGGGGTTGTGGCCAAGCTGCTCGTGCAAAACGGGACTCTGCGCGTGGGCGACGTTGTGGTATGCGGGTCGGCCTACGGGCGAGTCAAGGCCATGTACGACACGCTCGACGGGCGAAAAAAGTATGAAAAGGTCGGGCCGTCAACGCCGGTCAACGTGACCGGGTTGAACGTTACCCCTGGCGCCGGAGACCGCTTCTATGCACTGGAAGACATCTCCCAGGCACGGCAGCTTGCTGAACAAAGGGAAGACGAGTTGCGGCAGAAAGAGCTTAGCGGCGGCCGACCGCACGTCACGCTGGAAAACCTCTTCGAACGACTCGGTGAGGAAGAGGTGCAAACGCTCAATATCATCCTTCGGGCGGACGTGCGAGGCTCGATCGAAGCCATCCGCAAGGAACTCACCAAGCTGGAACACCCCGAGGTCCAAATCAAGATACTACAGGCCACGGTCGGCGGGATTACAGAGGCCGATGTCCATCTGGCCGACGCATCCGACGCCGTGGTCATCGGGTTCAACGTCGTTCCCGACGAGGGCGCTCGAATACTCGCCGATAAGCGTGGAGTACAGATTCGACGTTATGACATCATCTACCAGATAACCGAAGAACTAAGGGCCGCCTTGGAGGGCATGCTCAAGCCGGAACAGCACGAGAAGGAATTGGGGCGTGCGTTAGTGCAACGCACGTTCCACATCAGCCGGCTGGGGACCATTGCCGGCTGCCGGGTGTTGATGGGCAATATCCAGCGCGACGCACGGGTTCGCGTGATCCGTGAGAGTCGCATCATCGGCGAATATCCGCTCGATTCCCTCAAACGCGAAAAAAACGACGCCAAAGAAGTCCGTGAAGGTCTGGAATGCGGTATGAAACTCTCCGGATTCAACGACTTGAAAGAGGGTGACGTACTGGAGGCATATAAGATCGAAGAGGTAGCTCGAACGTTGTAAAATAAATCCAATCTATTTAGCCCCGGGTGAATACACCCGGGGCGGTGAATACACTCGGGGCAACCATTGCCCGCCGTGTATTCACGGCGGGCTAAATTACGAATTCCCGGACACACTCAAAATAACTTCCATGTCGTCCAGACGTGCCCAAAAAGTAGCCGAAGCGATTCGTGAGGTGGTCGGCATGGCCATACTGGCCGAGCTTAACGACCCGCGAATCCGCGACGTAACGGTGACCTACGTGGAGGTCTCGAACGACCTGTGCCACGCGAAGATACACGTTTCGGTGATGGGTGATGAGAGTCGGCAGAATTTGAGCCTTCGAGGGCTGCAAAGTGCAGCCGGGTTCTTGCAGTCGAAGATCGCCCGACGGCTCGAATTGCGCCACACGCCACGGCTTAAGTTTCTGCTGGACCAGGGAGTGAAGCGGTCGATCGAAATTTCCAAGATTCTCGATGAAGTTCTACCGGAGAAAGACACAGAATTATAAGGGAAAAGGGAAAAAGGGTAAATTCCATGGCATCCGTCAGTCGCACGGCGCAATTTGCAAAAGTAACCAAGGTGTTGAAGAAGCATTACAAACCGGTCGGCGTCGACGCGCAGCGACCGGTGCTGGAGCACCTGCTGTTTGCATGTTGTCTGGAAAATGCGCATTACGAACCGGCAGAAGAGACCTATGCAGCGATTAAGCACACGTTTTTCGACTTCAATGAGATTCGTGTAACTTCTATTGCAGAACTTTCGGAAGTAATGTCGGAGTTGCCCGACCCACGCGCCGCCGCCAACAGACTCAAGCGAATACTGCAAGCCGTTTTCGAGGCGACATATTCCTTCGACCTTGAAGAACATCGGAAGAAAAACCTCGGCCCCACCGTAAAATGGCTTGATAAGCTCGACGGAACGACAAAATTTTCGGTTGCCTACGTCGTCCAATCGGCCTTGGGCGGACACTCCGTACCCATAGACTCCGGCATGCTCGGCGTTCTGCGCATATGCGATCTGATTACAGATAAGGACGTAAAAGCCGGCACGGTGCCGGGGCTGGAACGGGCGGTCTCGAAGGCCAAGGGAATCGAGTTCGGTTCCATGTTCCACCAATTCGGCGCCGATTTCACCGCCAATCCTTATTCTCCCGCCGTCCGCGAGGTGCTCCTGCAAATCGACCCGGGTTGCAAGAACCGGCTTCCAAAGCGTCGTACGGGCAAAAAGGCGAAGGCGCCTGAAGCGGGTGGCAAAAAACCGACCGCCGGCGGCAAAAAAACCAAGACGCAAAAAACCGCCAAAAAATCCAAAGCGAAACCGGTCGCCGGCCAAAAAAAATCCGCGAAGGGCAAAACGGCATCAAGCGGACTATCCAAACGCAAGCCGCGGTAAGAAATTGGTCAGTAGTCAGGTGGTAATATCAAGGGAAACACAGTGGCGCCGGCGTCTCGCCGGTGGCACACAAGTATAGGCGTTACCACGAGTTACGTCACACCGGCGGGACGCCGGCGCCACTGTGGTGATGCCAATTCCGCCCATAATTTAACGGTATTGGTGTAAGCACAGCGGCTAAACGGGTGTAAAAATCATGTTTTCTCCCCCAACGCGACCGGCCATCCGTGCGTTGATTCTCGCGGTGCTCGTTGCGTCGACTGCACAAAACGCCGGTGCCGGGCCGCTGTTCCTGGAAGATACTCCCACACTGCTGCAGCCCGAGCATCCGCGGACCGAAGCCGAGCGGGATCGCGTTGAAGCGATCTCGCTGTTCGCGGCCGGACGTATGCTCCAGCGTCAACAGAAGAATGCCGAGGCACTGCGGCTGTACCAACGTGCATTGCGGTGCGATCCGGACGCTGCGACCGTCGCTCGGGCAATCGTCCCGCTGGCGTTTCGGCTGCAACGCCATGCCGTGGCGGTCCGCTACACACTGAAGGCTGCCGTGTTGGACCAACCCGATCCGCTGTTGCTGCGACGGCTTGGGGGTTATCTAACCGCACACGGCGACTGGGTCCGAGCCGTTGAACTTTACGAAAAGGCGCTGGCCGCACGCGTCGGTGCGGATGAAACCGACGACGATATCCTTTTGCAAATGGAGATGGGTAGGCTTTACTATCTTGTCGAGTCATACGACAAGGCCGCCGAGTGCTTCAAGCATGTACTGTATGCACTAGATCACAAAGATGAATTCGCCCTGGACGACGAACTGAAAAAGGTGCTGCTTGGTGAACCTAGTCTCGCCTATAACTTGTTCGGTGAATGTTTTCTGAAATCCGGCCGGCTGGACGAGGCAGCGACGGCATTCCGCAAGTCGCACGAAATTGCACCGAACAACGCCCGGCTGGAACTGAACCTCGCAAGAATAGATGTCAAACGCGACAAACCGGCCGAGGCGCTCAAACACCTACAGGCGTGCTTCAAGCAAAAAGTAACCGACGAAGGCATCTCGCCGTACAAACTGCTGGCCGAGGTGCTCGAAAAACTCGGCCGAAGCGAAGAACTCATCGACTGGCTCGAAAAACTACACGACGACAATCCGGATGACATACCGCTGGAGTACTTCCTCGCAGAGCAATATCTTAAAGCAAAACAATACGACAAGGCCGAGCGACTTTACATCGTCCTGGTCGAAAAGACGCCTGCGCCGACCGGCTATCGGAACCTGGCGAAAATTTATCGAAGGACCGACTGCTACGCCAAACTGCTTGACACACTCGGCAAGTCCGTCGAGAAAACCGGCGTGCTGGAGACGTTGGGCGCCGAGGCCCAAACCATCTCCAGCAACGCAAAACTAATAAAAGCATTGATCGAAACCGCAAGGGAGCGGCACAAAGCCGAGCCGGAAAAAATCGACTTCGGCACGAGCCTGGCCGTTGCGCTGCTGGCGGTCGAAAGCGAGCAGTTTGACGCCGCAGATGAGTTCTTCCGCTTGGCGCTTCGGGCGAAACCGGATCGGGCAACCGAGTTGTTGCTTGTCTGGGGTACGGCATTGCGTATCGAAGGCCGCCCGGCCGAAGCGGCCAAGGTTTTCCAGCGTGCAATCGACGAAAATGCTCTGCCGAAAGACAACCCGATGTTTTATTTTTATCTCGCCGGCGTGTTGGCCGAGGACGACCGCATCGACGAGGCGCTGGCCGCAGCACAAAAGGCCGCAGAAATCAAGCCGGATTCGTCCCGGTACCACGGCGCCGTCGCTCGGATTCTGTATTACGCCAAACGTCGCAATGAAACGACGAAGGCGTACCGACGGTTAATCGACAAGTTCGACTACGACTACGAATCGCACGAAAACCGCATGGTAATGCGCGACGCACGGCTGGCGCTGTCCAACCTTTGCGTGTTGCAAGGCAACTTGCCGGAGGCCGAAGAATGGCTCGAACAGGTGCTCGACGAGTTCCCGGACGACGTCGGTGCGAGCAACGACCTGGGCTACCTCTGGGCGGATCAAGGCAAACACCTGCAACGGGCGCTGAGGATGATCCGACATGCAGTTGAGGCCGAACCGGACAACGCCGCCTACCGCGACAGCCTCGGCTGGGTATACTATCGGCTTGGACGTTACAAAGAGGCCGTCGCCGAACTCGAAAAGGCCGCCGATGCGGAAGACGACCCGGACGCGGTCATACTCGATCATCTCGGCGACGCATACCTGAAGGTCAACAAACCACAGATGAACACTGATAAATAACAACGGAGCCGAATAAAATGGCAGGCCATTCACACTGGGCGGGCATCAAACACAAAAAGGCACTTATTGACGCCAAACGGGGAAAGCACTGGAGCAAGCTGGCAAAGGCGATCATCGTCGCCGCAAAGACCGGCGGCGGCGACCCCGACCAAAATCTACGACTGCGGTACGCCATCGACGACGCCAAGGCCGTCAGTATGCCCAAGGACAACATCCAGCGGGCAATCAAAAAAGGCGCCGGGGAATTGGACGGCGGCAACCTGGAAGAAATCGTCTATGAAGGATACGGCGCCGGCGGGGTGGCCGTGTTGTGCGAAGCACTGACCGACAACCGAAACCGCACCGCACCGGAAATCCGAAAAATCTTCGAGCTTTCCGACGGCAAACTCGGCGGCACGGGCTGCGTCGCGTGGATGTTCGACAGCAAAGGGCTGTTTCTGGTGCCCTCCGAGGGCGCCGATGAAGATACACTGATGGAACTTGCAATAGAAGCCGGTGCAGACGACGTGAAGGAAAACGCCGGAAACTTCGAGATCATCTGCGACCCGGCCGTATACCAAGACGTTGCCCAGGCACTGTCAAATGCCGGAATTCAACCGGAGGTCGGCCAAATCACACGCATTCCGCAAAACACCGTCGACCTGAACGCCGAGGACGCCCAAAAGGTGCTCAAGCTGATTGAACGCCTCGACGACCACGACGACGTGCAGAACGTCTCGACCAACTTCAACATTCCGGAAGACACGCCGGCTGCATAGAATTAACCATAACTTTCATGCCGGGAACCACCGGTGTAACGTAATCGCCGTCGATCCGCCCGGTGACGAATAGCTCGCCGCCGGCGACAAACCCCAAGTCACCGGTACGCAGGAACGGTCCTTCGCCGGCTTCGCTCAACCGTGCGTTGAAGGCTTCGTCAGGTTTTTGCCAGTATCCTTGCGAGATGCTAGGCCCTGTCACCCAGATTTCGCCGATCCGGCCGTCCGGGCAACGCGTCATGGTTTTTGGATCGGCAATCACGATCTGCTGATCCGGCATCGCGGCGCCGCAGCCGACCAGCGTGCGCAATGCCTTGCCGTTGGTCCGTCCGTTCGATTTGCAGCAGATCGCCTTGCCGGCGGTCAATGCGGCGGCGTCGAACGAGCATGTGACCGGTGCTTTTTTCGCATAGCCGCCGGAGACCATCAACGTGGCCTCGGCCAGTCCGAAGAACGGATAAAACGCCTCGCGGCGAAAACCACACGGTTCGAACATCTCGGAGAATCGCTCCATTGTTTTTTCGCAGACCGGCTCGGCGCCGTTGAACGCCACACGCCAAGTGCTCAGGTCGAGCAGCTTACGTTGCTTGGGCGTGATCTTCCGCACGCACAAGTCGTATGCGAAGTTCGACCCGCCGCTGATGGTGCCGCCGAACCGCGAGATCGCCGAGAGCCACCGAAACGGCTGCTGCAAAAACGCCGTCGGCGAGAGTAACACGTTCAGCCGACCCACGTAAAGCGGCTGCAATATCCCGCCGATCAGGCCCATGTCGTGAGAGCTAGGCAGCCAGAACACACCCAGCCCGCTGCGGGTATGCTCGAAGGCATGGGTGATAATCGCCGAGTTGTGCAGCAGGTTGGTGTGGCTGAGCATTACGCCCTTCGGCGCCCCGGTCGAACCGGGGGCGTACTGCAAAATCGCCAAGGTATTGCCGTTTATCTTTGGCGGTTCCCACTGCTGTTCAATTTCCGACGGAGTCCGGCAAGTAGAAAGCCGTCGTAGCCGCTTCAGCCGCGGTGTTTCGTCAATCAGCGATTCTACGCGCGACAGCACGGTGTCGTCCGTCAGCACTATTTTCGTCTCGGCGTCGTCGGCAACGGCCCGAATCCACTCCAGCGAGCGGTTCTTCTGCGGCGGGTAAATCGGCACGGCCGTCACACCGGCATAGATGCAGCCGAACAGTGCGGCGATGAACTCCAGCCCGGACGGATACAACAGCAATGCTCGCTCGCCGCTTAGGTCCATTGAGGTAAGCCATGCTGCGATTGCTCGTGCCCGGCGATCAAGCTCGGTGTTGGTCAGGTGTAGTTGTTCGTTCTCGCCGTCCAGTAGGAATGTAAAAGCAACGTCGTCCGGCTGGTGTAGTGTGCGATGGCGCACCATTTCGACCAACGTGGCTGGTCCGAAGAACGTTTCTGAGAGTCGATTTGCGTCCATGACCGATCAAGATTCCTATCAGGAGAAACCCCAAGCTGGTTTAACGGACTTCACAATCCGTATAAGGAATTTAATCGACCAAAGACCGGCGTTCGGCAAAGGAGAATCGCTTTGCAAATGGACGCGTATCAGGTGTGGTTTAGTGGACAGTACGGATTATTCAGTTTGTGCTGAATATCGCACTGCTGAACTATTCTGTTTCGCAGCCGCCGGCACGACGACTTGTGTTCGCTCAATCGCGTAACGGACTCTTGCGACCCTCGCAAATGGTGATACACTTGGTATTTTTGCGGGAGTAACTCAGTGGTAAAATGCTAGACTGTGTCCGGCAAATCGATATGCAATAGCGGCCACATTTTTTGTCCGTTTAGCCGGCGTGCAAGCACGCCGTGGCGGAGCTAAGCGACGGCCGGCTGCTGATGCTCATTCGCACCCAGTGGGGTCGCTTCTGGGAGGCTTTCTCCGAAGACGGCGGCCTGTCTTGGCGCACGATCCGGCCGAGTCAAATAGAGGCCGGCCATTCGCCGGGCTACTTGCTGAAGTTGTGCAGCGGACGGCTGGTTCTGGTCTGGAACGGCAAGACAGGACGCCAGGAATTGTTTATCGCTTTCTCAGAGGACGACGCCAAAAACTGGACGAAGCCAATCGTCATTGCTCGCCAGAAAAGCGGCCAGTTGAGCTATCCGTACATCTTTGAGCGTCGTGCCGGCGAGCTATGGATCATTGCGGGATTCGCCTTTAAGAAAATACGCTGGGACTGGAAGGAGTTTTTGCCGCTTAGGTTGAGGGTAAATGAGGAAGAGTTTCTACGCGAAGCAAAGAAAGCCACGTAGGATCGGCCCTATGGCCCATCGCAATAAATTTGTAACGTGGGTTGTAGTGAGCTATCAGCTTTCAGCTATCAGCTTTCAGTCTCTGGAAACAGTGTTTTCTGCGGGGTTTCGAGTTGACCGCTGATAGCTGACCGCTGATAGCTGATGTACGCGAACAGGTTCAAACGACACGGATTTACGCTCATTGAGCTTTTGGTTGTAATCGCAGTCATTGGTATCTTGATCGCGCTGTTGCTGCCGGCCGTAACGGCGTCTTTCCACAGGGTGTGCAGTTGAAGCAAAACGCTTGCGGACACTCGGGATACTACTACGGTTGGGGTTGGAGCACTTTTATCCTTCCTTACCTCGAGCAAAGAAACATTTACAAGGGCATCGGCGACTTTTCCGGACAGTATTACGAGAAGGGCAATCGTGAGGCCGGCGCGAATGTCGTTCAGGCCTACGTATGTCCCAGCGATCCGAAAGGTGGGGTATGGGTCGAGTGTTGTTCGGGGTTCTTTCAAGGCAGTACGGACGTTGAGGATTTTCGATCCAGCAGTATGACCGGCGTGGCCGACAGCATCGACTGGACCAGCAACACGCTGTTTGTGGGCGAGATAACCGGCGCACACGGTTCTCATCCTTCACAAGGGCCTGCATACCCACTCGTACGTCCCCTCGGAGCGGTGGTTCTTGTTCCATTTCAGGAAACGGCCGATGAGAGCCCGGACGGTGGTGCTGTCCGGCCGGATGTCTTGACAGTCAGCCCTGATCTCGTCATATTTCCGCTATGCTTCTGCCTTGTTTTCGGCCGGCTTAGTCGTCTTGCCATGAAGGTTGACATACCAATTCCCAGGGACAAAATCAGGGGGCAACTTCAGTATAATCAATGGTTGTGATTCACGTAAGTGCTTGTAGAATAAAGACATGCGCGGGAGTAACTCAGTGGTAGAGTGCTAGCTTCCCAAGCTGGACGTCGCGGGTTCGAATCCCGTCTCCCGCTCTTTCCGAAAGCCGTTGACACCCGTTGTCAGCGGCTTCTTTCTTTTGACAGCGTAAGCACTTACGGCGGTTGTCTGGTCGGTTCCGTCTCTCGACGTTTCAGTGGCCATTTTGACCACAGTTGCCAGCGATTTGCACGACTGGTCGGAATTTGGTGCAAGCATTAGTGCAAGCGCCAAAGGCTGCTGATTATCGGTGCCCGTTGCACTCACGGCGACTAATTCCCTTTCAGCCACACCATCCAGTGGGATTCGATGGCCCCGACCACGTCCAAGAGCTTCGGGTCGGTGTAGGTGTTCATGGTCAGAACCGTATGCTCTGCGATAGCCCAGAACTGGCGGACTCCGGGCAGAGCATAATTTACGCCGCTACTGCCGGGGCGTGTTCGGCTTCGTATTGGTTTGGTGAGAGGTATCCAAGTGTCTGGTGAATTCTGACTGGATTGTAAAACGTTTCGATG
>DAOWNK010000303.1 GCA_030642635.1 Pirellulales bacterium | reverse complement strand
CATGGCACCCGAATTTTTAATCATGACATAGCACTAGCATGCTAGTGTTTACACTTTGAGTAATTAGGTGCGGCCACTACCCACTACCCACTACCCACTACCCACTACCCATGCACACCTCCGCTGGACTTTCACGCCGGATCGTGCCGGCAGTGCTGTTGTTGTTTTTCTCAGTCGTCGTGCAGGCGGCCGAGAAAAGTTCCTCGTACACGGCGGCCTTGGAGTCGATCTCCGTCGAGCAGCTCAAAGGCCACGTCGATTACCTGGCCGATGACGAGTTGGAAGGCCGCGAGGCGGGCAAACGCGGCGGCCGAACGGCCGGCGATTATCTCAAGGATCGGCTCGAAGAACTCGAACTGCAAGGCGCCGGCGCCAACGGCGCCTTCTTCCAGCCGTTCGGGCAAAACTTCCGAAACGTCCTGGCGATATTGCCCGGCAGCGATGAAAAGTTGAAGGACCAATGCGTCGTGGTCAGCGCACATTACGACCACGTCGGCTACGGCACGAAGCGGAACAGCCGCGGCCCGGTCGGGCAGATTCACAACGGCGCCGACGACAACGCCAGCGGCGCCGCCGCGCTGCTGGAGTTGGCCGAGGCGTTTTCAATGCTGCCGGTCTCTCCACGTCGGTCGATACTGTTTGCGTTTTGGGACGCGGAAGAAAAGGGGCTGCTTGGCTCGAAACACTGGGTCGCTAAGCCAACCATACCGATCGAGAACGTTGTCGCAGAGATCAACATAGACATGATCGGCCGGCTGCGCAACGAGAAGTTAAAGATATTCGGCACGCGCACCGGCTACGGATTGCGGCGGTTAATCTGTTTTCAGAACACCGAGGAGGCGCTAAAGCTGGAATTCGACTGGACGCTCAAGCCGAACTCCGATCACTACCCGTTTTTCGAGCGGAATATACCGGCGATGCTGTTGCACACCGGGTTGCACGACCAGTACCACACGCCTCGCGACGACGCCGAATTGATAAACAACCAGGGAATGCGTCGTGTGGCTCGGCTGCTGTTCGGCATGGTGTACGAGTTGGCCGACGCCGAGCAAGTGCCGGGGTTTCGCAAGGCTGCCCGACACGAGACGAAAACCGGCCGATGGCTGCTCGCACTCCTTACACCCCGCCTGCCGAGACGGCTCGGGGCGCATTGGGACCCGAAGGAGTCGGCGGCCGAGGGACTTCGCCTGACGCACATCGACGCCGGCTCTGCGGCCGAGAAAGCGGATCTAAGGAAAGGCGACCGGATAGTCGAGTTCGCCGGCCGGAAAATCAACAACGGCGAGGAACTGCGGGCGGCCGTGCTTAGCACCGAGAACTCCGCCAAGGTGCTCGTCCGTCGGGCAGGGCAAGACGAACCGATTACGGCAACCGTCCGCCTGGCCGGAAAGCCGATGCAGTTGGGAATCGCGTGGCGAATCGACGACGCAGAGCCGGGCGCCGTTATACTGACATACGTAGCACCCGGCTCGCCGGCCGACCGGGCAGGGCTGCACCCAGGCGACCGCATCTACCAGGTCGCCGGCCGAGACTTCTCAGACGACCGGCAGTTCGCACGACTGATCGAGACCACCCCCGAACCGCTTAAATTGCTGGTCGAGCGCAACAGCCGGCTTCGCACCGTGGTGATTCACATCGAGACAAAGCCGCTAGATCGGGCAGCGTAACTCATTTAGCCGGTGAACTTGTTCACCGCGTGAAACAGTAGGCCGGGTTGAAAACCCGGCAATTGGTAACACTTCAACCATTTGAAGTAGTTTTCGTAAAAAGCAGCATGAATAGCCGGGACGCAACGCGTCGCGGTAAGTGAACCCGCGGGACGTTGTCCCCCGGCTATTGGCGAGAATCACGCGAAAATGTCAAATGGCTGAAGTATTACGGCAATGGTTTGCCGCAATGCCCTCCAATTTGCCGTTGCGACCCGGCCTATCTGGCTTGTGGTTGCTAATGTTTGGAAAATTTGGCACAATAGTCGGCAGTTACAATTGTGAAATGAAAAGTACCAAACACACGATGTTGATCGGCGATGCAACCATCGCCAAGGCGATTGATCTGCTCTGTAAGGCGGCCAAGCCGAAAAAGATCATCATGTTCGGTTCTTACGCCCGCCGGCAGGCCGACCCAGGCAGCGATCTGGATTTGCTGGTCGTCGAGGAGAGCGTATCGGATACTGCTGCAGAGATGGTTCGCCTGATGCGGGTTCTCAGCCCGCTGCGGATTCCGGCCGACGTGCTGGTAGTCAGCGATGACGATTTTGCCAAATGGAACGACACGCCGGGCCACGTTCTGTTTGAAGCGGCCACACAGGGAAAGGTGTTGTATGATGCAGCATGAGCAAGCCGTCTTGTTGTTTAAGAAGGCATGTGAAGACAAGGCGCTCGTCGAGGAGGTTCTTGCGTCTCCGAATGTCAGTGATGAGATCGTTGGTTTCCATTGCCAGCAGGCGGCCGAAAAGTTTCTCAAGGCAATCTTGTCGGAAATCGGCTCGCACTTCCAGCGTACTCACAACTTGCGCCAATTGATGGACCTGTTGTACGATGCAGGACATCGATTACCTGCTGACTTGGCCGATCTGGATACACTCACGCCGTTCGGCACGACTTTCCGTTATGACGTATTATCCGCAGCAGGCTCATTGGACCGCCGCGGTGCTTACGAAATGGTGTGTCGGCTGAAAAGTTGGGCGGAAGAGGAATTGCATCGAAACGACTAAAGCCAGGTGGCACGCCTGGAGTGTGGCGATGGGCGCCGTGCGGCGAATCGCCCCCACGCAGCCTACGGCTGCGTTTGAAGTTGTTCAATCCCACGCAGATACCGTAATATACCGTGATTGGGATGACCGGCGTCTGCGAACACTTGAGTGTAATATGCAATGTCCTCTTTCGCCAAATGGTCACTCTTGCCGCGGTTACATTCAAAGCATGTCCCACAAAGGTTTTCGCGTGCTGTGTAGAGCGCCGTATCGAGGTCCAGCTTCTTGATGAGGCTGCGAGGGATTATGTGATCAACTTCGATTTGTCTAACCGGCGGGCCTTGGCCACAGAAAATGCAACGATAATTGTCCCGCCGAAGTATTTTTTTACGGAGCGTATCGGAGATTTGTGGACCGCCGGTTTGCTTCATCGATTTGGGATTTACCGAACGTTTCAATCGTTTCATTGATGTGAGTCTGAGGCCAGCAAATAGCTGTTTTTCTAGTTGCTCAAGTTGGGATGCAACTTCAGAATTGAGGGTGTACCCCTTGCGGATGCCATTATCGAATGACTTTTCGGTCATGCGAAGGAAAGGAATGCATGATGTCGAATGAGCCAATGATTCAAGAAAATGATCCTCGATTCCGACACTCGTTGGGTGAACGGCTTCAGTTGGCTCGATACCTGTCACTAAAGATTCAGCATCCCACGTTTTCCAGCAGTAGCACTTCCATTTGATCACATCGCCTG
>DAOWNK010000076.1 GCA_030642635.1 Pirellulales bacterium | reverse complement strand
GATGGAGGAAAGCCGGCAGAACCGACGGTAAGAGAGTAGTGCTATGTCATGATTAAAAATTCGGGTGCCATGCCCACGCAAGCGTGGGCATGTTGATCGAGGTTTTAGGCATGGCCACGCAAGCGTGGACAGGGCACCCAACCCGTAATTTTAGGTTTGACAAAGCAGTAGGGGCCAGGGACCAGGGGCCAGTGTGTTGCGAAATTTCCATAACCCATTGATCTTCAATCCCTGACCCCTGGCCCCTAACCCCTAGCCCCCATACATGACCTATCCCTCAGATTCGATGCTGGTTGAACCAGTATTGTCTTATCGCGATTACCAGCGCCAGCGCCAGATGACCCTGGGCGACCTGTTGCTGGAGAACCGGATCATCTTTCTGCAAGGCGAGATCCACGACGGCAATGCAAACGAGTTGGTAATGAAGCTGCTGTACTTGCAGAGCGAGAACCGACGTAAGGACATCCACTTTTACATCAACTCACCCGGCGGCAGCGTCAGTGCAACCTTGGCGGTTTACGACACGATGCAAATTCTCAGTTGTCCGGTGGCGACGTATTGCGTCGGGTTGGCTGCAAGCGGCGGTGCGGTATTATTGTCCGGCGGAACCAAGGAAAAACGCTTCGCTCTGCCGCACGCCAAGGTAATGATCCACCAGCCGTTCGGGCAGGTCGGCGGACAGGTATCCGACATCGAAATTCAGGCCGACGAAATCCTAAAGACACGAGAAGTACTGAACCAAATCCTTGCCGGACATACCGGCCAGCCGCTGGAGCAAATCGCAAAGGATACCGACCGTGACTTCTACATGAACGCCGAGCAGGCCAAACAGTACGGTATCGTCGATGACGTACTGACAAAGCAGAAAGTGGACGAAGAGGAGGAAGACTAACATGACGTTGATCCCATACGTTATCGAAAAAAGCGGCCGCGAAGAGCGGGCGATGGATATCTACAGCCGGCTGCTTAAAGATCGCATCATCTTTCTCGGCTCGCAGATAAACGACGACGTGGCGAACTCGGTGGTCGCCCAGATGCTATTCCTGCAGTCGGATGACCCGAAGGCGGACATCCACCTGTACCTTAACTCGCCCGGCGGAAGCATCACCGCGGGGATGGCCGTCTACGATACCATGCAGTTTATCAACTGTGATGTCGCTACCTATTGCGTAGGACAGTGCGCATCGATGGGCGCCGTGCTGCTTGCAGCCGGCACTGCAGGAAAACGCAAGGCGCTGCCGAACTCCAGGATTATGATCCACCAACCGCTGGCCGGCATGGAAGGCTCGGCCGAAGACATCATGATCCACGCCAAGGAATTCACAAAAGTCAAGGAGCGGCTGAACAAAATTCTCATCAAACATACCGGCCATCCGCTCGAAAAGATCGAACAAGATACAGATCGCGACCGATTTATGTCGGCCGAGGAAGCGCTCGAATATCGGCTGATCGACGCTGTTATCGAGCATGTAGAGTGAGGCAGTTATCAGCAGTCAGCTATCAGCTATCAGTGGTCAGCACATGGTGCTTCATTACCGTCCCTGGGCTTCCGCCAGGGGCTATTATCTGATAGCTGACTGCTGATAGCTGACCACTCACACAAGCGAGGTCAAATATGAGATCACGGCAACTTATCGTCGTGGCGGCGGCCTGCCTGATCGCGGCCGGCTGCCGGACCGATCCGAATACTGTCCTGCTGGAGCGGCAACTCCGCTTACAGGAGGACGAAATCTACCGACTAAGAGCGTGTGTCGAAGATTATCAAGAAGCACTGCAAGCGTACGGCGGTGGCGGCACGGTTTTATCTGAACCGGCCGGAAAGTCCGCAGCGCCTCGATCTAACGCTGTAACGCCGGGTATACCGACTATGGATATTGTGCCGGGCCGGTCGCAAACAGACGTGCCTGATACACTCAAGACCGGCAAGGGGCGTAAATCAACCGATCCTATGCCGGCCCCGGACGAACCGACCGAGAAAGGCGGCGAGGCGCCGCCGTTTAACACTGACGCCGATCCGAGCGGAACAACCACACCGCCCGCCGGCGACGACAGCCGGAGGGTTGCCTCTCTAGTGCTAAACCGACTGTTGTGCAGCGGCTACAATGCCGACGGGCGACCTGGCGATGAAGGCATTACAATTATGCTCGAACCACGCGACGCACAGGGACGCATCGTCAAGGCACCGGCCAACATGTCGGTGGTGGTGCTCGATCCGGCGTTGGTCGGCGAGTCCGCACGGGTAGCACGCTGGGACTTTACCTCATCGGACCTGGCCGGGCGGTTCCGCACCGGCGGCATGGAACAAGGGCTGTTGCTTCAACCGGTATGGCCTGCCGACGGGCCGCTGCACAGAGACCTTCATCTGTTTGTACGCTACACCACCCACGACGGCCGACGGTTCGAGGTGGACCGTCCGATTCAGGTCGCCTTGGCAGGGGAACGCTCGCCGGGCTGGGTGCCGAGAGAACCTCCGGCAGACAACGTGCAAGCAAACCCATCGCCGCCGAAACCTCGGATAGATGTCTCTTCTGCACGCATTGTTGCCCGACCTGCCGAGCCGAAACCTCAGCGGCCCGTCTGGTCGCCGAACCGCTTGTGAACTGACGCACAGCCGCTTGCGGCTTCGCACGGCAGCAAAAAAAGTGTAACACTTGCCGGATATCGTTTGGCATGGTTTGCCGGAACCCTCCATTAGTGTTACAATGTAAACAGGCGAGGGGTTCAACTTCCAATTTGCTTGAGTGATGGCATCCTTGTTTACAACGAACTCAAAACGTCGTTTTGGCGTTATTAGGTTACTAAAACGTCGCCGTTTGGCCGTTATTTCCGCAGCAGCGTTGGCGGCCTACCTGGCAGCGGCGTATTTCGTACTCTCCCCGGAATTGCCGGCTGTATGGCAGCGGCTGTTAGGGTTTGGCTGCGCGGTGCTTGCGGCGTTCACATTCGTGTCGGCTACCCGTTATGTCGAATCACCGGACGAAATGCTTCGTCGGATGCAGATGGGTCGACATTCCGATTTCGGCAAACTCCGCCGCGCCGAGCAGTCGAAGCCACGGGTGGTCGAGTTGCCGGTGTTCGGCCAGACCAAACTTCATACGTTGTGCGGCGCCGGCATATTCGTCTTGGTGTGCGCCTGGTGGCTGAGTCCGTTGGCGCCGATCCGTGTGGGGAAGGCGGAAGTCAAGGACCTGACGATCCCGCTTGGCGAGCAGCTCGTAGCGGCCGTGCTGATATTGCCCAACGGCGGCACGACCGTCGTACAGATGCCGATCTTACCGGCCCATATCCGGCAGCTTGCGACCTTGATCGACGATGACAAAGCAGATTCGTACCACAAGGGCCTGAAGGCGATGGCCCGTGGCCGGTTCAACGAGGCCGGGGTCTTGTTGGCAGTGGCCATGCGTAACAAGGAGACCGAGCCGTCTGAAATTCAGCTTGCCCAGGCGCTGGGTGACATGTACGCCGGCCGGTTTGCCGTCGCGGCGGCCGGATACGCCAAGGTGCTGGAACACAAACCGGACGATCCGTTGTTGTTGTGCCAGGCGGCGGTCGCCTGGATGCACGCCGGCCGGTTTGAGCGGGCACGACCGCTCCTCGAGCGGGCGGTGAAGATCGGTGAGAAGGTGCTGCCTAAGGACGATCCGGCCCGGGCCGCCGCCTTACACGTGCAAGCAGTGCTCAACACGTGCCTCGGGTACGGCTACGACAAATCCGAATTACTATGCTTAAGATCGCGGGAAATCATTGCCAAAAAGGCTGTTGTTGAAAAAAATCCGTTCGCCGCCGCGCTAATCGCCGCCAGTCTGAACAACCAGTCGGTTTTGTATACGCTTAGTGCAAAGAACGCCGGGGCGGTCGAACTTAATCGCGGCGCATGCCAGAAATGGCGAGATACGCTCGGACCGCACGATCCGCTGACGGCCGCTGCCCTGGGAAACCTGGCCATGATTTACTACAACCAGGGACGATACGCCGAGGCCGACGAGCGGTTGAAAGAAGCCGTGGCCGTCCGCAGCGAAAGCCTGCCGGATGAACACCCGCTTATGGCGATAAGTTACAGTACACAGGCCGTGATACAGCGTGCACAAGGCCGATACGACGAAGCATTGGCGTCGGCCGAAAATGCACTGAGAATGGCCGAGAAAACCGTCGGTCCGGAGGACCCGATTATGATACCGGTGCTCGACGTGCTGGGTGCCGCCTATGTCGATCGGGCATTGTTTTCCAAGGCAGAGCCGCTTTACCTGCGTGCCGTAGCGGTTGCCAAGAAGGTCTGCGGACCAAGGCATCCGAACACGGCCGTGGTGTTCAACCACCTGGCTCGCCTTTATATTGTCACCGGGCGTCTCGACGATGCCCAAACTGCTGCTGAAGAAGCGATGGGTATCTTCAGCGATGCGTTCGGCCGGCAGCACCCCGGCGTGGCCGACGCCTTGAGTCTGCGCGGCGAGATCGAGATCGCCCAAGGCCGGCCGCGCGACGCGAGGCCGTATTTGGAAGAAGTGCTGAAAATCCGCGAAGTGGTGCTCGGCAAGGACCATATCGACGTGGTCCGATCGCTCGGCGCTATGGCTGCGCTTGACAACAGCCCGCGGACCTACAACCGCGGTGTTACCGGGTACAAGCAGGCGATCGATGCGTTAGAGAAGCGTTTGGGTGCCGAGCATCCAGAAATTGCCCGGCTGTATTACGATCTGGCCGCGCTTTACGTCCATCGAGGCAAGCACACCGAGGCTCAACCGTGCCTGGCCCGGGCGCTGGTAATTCAGGAAAAGTCGTTAGTACCGTTCCATCCGGAACTTGCCGAGGTGCTGGAGGCATACGCCGTGGTGCTGCGTTCGAGCAACCCGCCGAAGTCGGACCGTGCCGATGCAATGCTCGCCCGCGCAAAGTCGATCCGCCGGAAACACGCCGAGCAAGATCGGCCGCAGTAGGGTGCGTGAAACGCACCAATCACATCAAATCGGTTTTGGTGCGTTTCACGCACCCTACGTTTCTGAAAGGTGGCAATGAATTGCCACCCTCTCACCGCCTGCCATATTGTGACCTATTATTGGTTAGCTACTTCAAAAAGGGGGCATTCTGTGTTCAAGAACCTGAGTTTTGTCGTAAAGCTTTCTGCCGGGTTCGGCTGTCTGATCGTCATAACCGGCGTGCTGGGCTACGTCGGGTGGTCCGCACTGCGCACCGTCGGCGCCAGGGTCGAGACCGCCGCCGTAGCCAACCGGTTGATCCAAAACTTATGGGTGTGTCGTGATGCCGAGAAAAACTTCATGCTCCGACACGACCACGAGTATATCAACAAGGCACGTGAACTCATCACCGATGCCGACAGGCAGGTCAATGATCTGAAGTTGAGGCTCTCGGTTCAGGCCGACCGAGACGTGGTCGAGACAGTCAAGGTACAGTTTCACACCTGGTTGGCGGCACTGAAAAACTACGCAAAAATCGAGCCGCTCAAAATCGCAGCCGACGCCGCCATGGTCAAAGCCGCCCGGAAGGCGATTAAACAGTGCGCCGATATGCGAGCAAACCAGCGTCGGAAGCTGGCCGACGAGTTGAAGGCCGGAACCGGCTCGGTAGACAATCGGGTTTCAAAGGTCGACGCCGCGCACCACATTGCCAATCTCATACAGGAGGCCAGGAGGGCCGAGAAGAACTATCTGCTGCGTCGCGACAAGAAGTACCTTCAGATGTGCGAGAAAAACCTCGACGATATCGTATCGTCGGCCGAGGAGTTGAACTCGCGGTTTACCGACCCTGTCAACGTTGCCCAAGGGGAGGCCATAATCGCCGCGGCAGGCGATTATCGCAAGGCCTGGCTGAATTACGTTGCGTTGATGAGACAACAGAAACGTAACGGTGATAAGATGATTGCCGCCGCTCGAGAATGTCAAAAGCTGGCCGCCGAGGTGCGCGACGATCAAAACGCCAAGATGCGTGTCGCCAGGAGCCGGGCGGATTTCTTGATAGTGCTGTTCACGCTGGCTGGTATTACTGTCGGCGCGACACTGGCTGTACTGATCACGCTGGATATCGTCAGGCCGGTGCGTGCCTGGATGGAGAGTATTGTCGCGTTGTCTCGCCGGGAGTTCAAAAAGGTGCACAATGTCGACGTCAACACCAAGAACGAACTGAGCCAGATGGCCGCAGCCGTCAACCGGTCGATCGACGCCACCAAGGAGGCGTTCGAGGAGGTGCAAAAATCGCAGAAAGTTGCGGAGAAGATCGCGGCGTACCAGAAGGATGAGGTTGCCAAATTCTCGACCGTCCTGAAAAGGATCGCCGGTGGAGATTTGACGGTCAAGTACGAGCCGGCCGAGGCCGACGACGACACGGCGAAAGTGTGCAAGAGGTTCACCGACATAGCAAACGCCGTAAACGCCACCGTCGACAGTCTTGGGGCGATTGTCGGCCAGGTTACCGAAAGCGCCGAACAGTTCAACGAAAGCTCGCGAGTGATAGCCGAGAGTTCACAAACCTTTGCCAACGGCGCCCAGAATCAAAGTTCGTGCGTCGAAGAAATGAGCGCTTCGGTCGAGGAGTTGACCCGATCGATCGAGTCCATCAAGGAGAGCGCAGTGACGGCCGACGACGTGGCCCGTCAGACCAGCGCACTGGCCCAGCAGGGCGGTTCGGCAGTGCGGAAGTCGATTGAGGCCATGGACCTGATCCGCGGCAGTGAGCAGCAAATAAGCGAGATTATCCAGGTGATCTCCGAGATTGCCGGCCAGACGAACCTGCTCGCGCTGAACGCCGCCATCGAGGCCGCCAGGGCAGGAGAGCACGGCATGGGATTCGCCGTCGTGGCCGACGAGGTCAGAAAGTTAGCCGAACGCGCGAACCAGGCGGCCGGAGAAATCTCCACGCTCATCAAGGAATCTACGTTACGAGTGGAAGAGGGCGCAGAACTTAGCGAGGCGACCGGCAAGTCGCTGGACGATATCATCGACGGCGTGGCGACGACGGCAGCCAAGATCGGCGAGATCGCCGCCGCCGCCGTTCAACAGGCCACCAACGCCAACGAGGTCGCCGGCGCAATACAAAGCGTTGCACAAGTAACCGAACAGTCGGCCGCCGGCAGCGAAGAAATGGCGTCCAGCAGTGAACAATTAGGCGCCCAAGCCGGCGCGATGCGGGAACTGGTCGCCAGGTTCAAAATTGCCGGGGATGGTTAATATCACCACGGAGTCACGGAGGAGAGAGGAGAGAAGAGGGAAGAGAGAAGAGGGAAGAGAGAGGAGAGAGACTTGTCACGACACCAAGTTTTCGTGTGATTCTTTGCAATAGCCGGGGGACAACGTCCCGCGTGTGCATTCCCGCGAGGCGTTGCTCGAGCAGCTATTAGGCTTTTGCACAAACTATTTCAAATGGGTAAAAAGGCAATCTCCCTTCTCCCTTCTCCCTTCTCCCTTCTCTCTTCTCTCCTCTCTTGCTAACGCTCTACCGGCCGATTCTGCTCGTCCACGTGTACGACTTTCGGCGTCATTGTTCGTGCCTCCTCGTCGGATAACACACAGTACGCCAGCACGATGACCGGATCGCCAGATACACCTAGCCTGGCGGCCGGGCCGTTCAGCAGCATGGTTCCGGAGCCGGCCGGCGCCTCGATTATGTACGTAATGAACCGCTCGCCGTTGTTCAGGTTCAGCACCTGGACCTGTTCGCCGGGCAGCATGTCGGCGACCTCGAGCAGATCGCGGTCGATGGCGATGCTGCCCTCGTAATCCAACTCGGTGCCGGTCAGTGTGGCACGATGAATTTTCGATCTCAGCATGAATCGTTGCACGTGTGTTCCTTTGTCAAATAGTTGTACGTTTAGCGTCCGACGGCACGTCGGACTTTGCCGGCGCAACATTTCGCCGACGTACCGTCGGCGGCTAAACTGTCAAATCAGCCATACTTCGCCGCCAACTTATCGATCTCTTTCTTGCAATGTTCCGTAGCCGCCCAGGTGTCGGGCCAGAAGCACAGGTCGATCGTCCACCAGTCGTCCGGGCAACCGGCCGCAACCAACGACGGCATGATCTGGTCGAAATCCAACTCGCCGCTGCCGAACGGCGGGTGCGTGCTGGTCTCGTTGTTGTGCAGCGTGCCGTCGGAGTCGATCAGGTGCAGCCGACCGATCTTGCCGGACAGTCGATCTGCAAGCTCCTTGATTCCGCCCGGCAATATCTCCCTCCGGCCGACCTGTCGGGCGGCGTGGACCGCCACCATGTTGGCATGGCAGGTGTCGAACATCGTGTAAAAGTTATCCTCGGTCACGCCGTCCAGTACACGGAAGATGTCGCTCGGTTTGTTCAGTGCAAAGCCCGGCTCGAATTCCCAGACCATGCGCAACCCTGCGTCGGCGGCGATTTTTGCACACTCCTTCCAGGTCGAAACCACACGTTTCAGCGCGTCGTCGTAATCGACGACCGTTTCGGCAGGCTCTTCGCCGGGAACTTGCCCAAGCGTACCGGGCGGTTCGGTCGTGTCGACGCGAATTACCTCTATACCTAAGTCGTTGCAAAACTGCACGTTCTTCTTGAACGTCGCCACGTATGAGTCGCTGCTCGGTGCGGTAATCAGCCGCTCGCTCCACAGGTCGGCGGCCAGGCCGCTACAGCCCATGCCGCGCGACTCCCAAAGGTCGCGGACCTCCTGACGTTTGTTTTTAGTGTCCAGTGCATCGGGGTTCGGATGCTCGCCGAACCCGCCCAACTCCAGACCGTCGAAGCCCAGCTCGGCGAGTTTCTCGACCACCTCGGGAAACGGGACCGGGCAGTCTGCATACGGACCGATGGCATATGCCCATGTGCCGATGGAAATGCGTTTCGACATGTTTTGGTGGTTCTCCTGTTTGTGACAGCCGGCAAGCGGCTTTGCAGCAAACGTGCCCACCCGACACAGTCGGGGGGCTTTTCTACTGACTCATAGATGCAATTTATGGTCGCATAAAAATCCGCCGATGGCAAGCCCTCCGCTGTCAGCCGGCCGTTTTTCTGCTATCCTTGGTATATGGTATATGCAGAATTATCCCATCTGGAACTGCTCTCGGAGATCGACGCACTAGTCGAACGGCTCCAGCGCTGGGCCGACGGCGCACCAAGGTGGCAGCCGGCCGAGACTTCCCGGGCGTTGGTCCGGCGGCTGGCCGATCGGGCCGAGACGCTCAGGGTCCGTATGGAAACGCCGCTGATAGTGGCCACCTTGGGCGGCACCGGCACCGGCAAAAGTACGTTGATAAACGCACTGATCGGGGCAGAGGTGGTCCAGCCGGGCAAACGCCGCCCTACCACCACACGGCCGACGCTTATCTGCCGCACCGGACTGAGGCCCGAGATGCTGGGCATCGACCCGAAAGGGATCGAGCTGGTGCGGCGCGACCTGCCGGCGCTGAAAGACCTGGTGCTGATCGACTGCCCCGATCCGGACACCACCGAGCAAACCGACGCTGCGGCCGCAGATACGAACCTTGCCCGACTGAGAGAGATTCTGCCGCAGTGCGACGTGCTGATTATCACCGCCACACAGCAGAAGTATCGCAGCGGCCGGGTGGCCGAGGAACTGCTGGCCGCTGCGACCGGCGCCAGGCTGGTGTTCGTTCAGACACACGCAGACGTTGACGACGACGTCCGCGACGATTGGCGCGACGTGCTTGAGAAACGATATGAAACCGGGCACATATTCCTGGTCGACTCGCCGGCCGCACTGGCGGCAGCCGAAGAACACCCGGATTACACTCCGGGGGAATTGCAACCGCACGGTGAGTTCGCCGATCTGGTCGACCTGCTTACCAAACAACTCGCCGGCGCCGCTGCCGTGCGTATCCGTCGGGCGAATTTCTTGGACCTGCTGGACGAAGCATTGTCATGTTGCCGACAGCGGATCGACGAGGCGATGCCGGCCGTGCGGCAACTTCAAGATGCCGTCGGGCAGCAGCGCGTGCAATTGTCTGAACGACTGGCCGGGCAGATGCGAACCGAACTGCTCGCCGACCGTCGCCAATGGGAGAACCGGTTGTTGGGCCGGACCGCATCGCGCTGGGGACTCAGCCCGTTCGCCTTGGTGTTGCGGCTGTTTCAGGGTCTTGGCGGACTGCTGGGCGGCACGATGCTGTATCGTGCACGCACCCCAGCGCAAATGGCGCTGTTGGGTGCGGTGACCGGCGTACGTACATTGCAGAAGCACGCCGGATCGCGCCGGGCCGACCGCGGTGCAAATCGTGCGGTTGCCGACTGCTGGGACCGGACCGAGTTGCGAGAGGCGGCGGTCGTGCTGGACGGATACGCGGCCGAGGCGGGTTTTGATCGCCGGGCGGCATCACTGGAAACCCTGGCCGCCGAGGCCGATCTGGCAGGCACAGAGTTTATCTCACAAGTGTCCGGCCAGTTGAACTCGGCAATCGACCGACTCGCCGCAAAGCACACCGGGGTGTTCGCCCGATTCCGCTACGAGCTGCTGCTTTTGCTTGTGCTCGGCTGGATGCTGTATCGTATGGGCAGAAACTTTTTTTACGATTCATGGCTCGGCTCGGCAGACCTGCTGGGGCTGGATTTTTATATACAATGTGCCTTCTGGCTGATCTTGTGGTGTCTGCTGCTGCTCTGGGCGCTCAGCCGACGATTGCGGCGAGGCCTGCGGCGCGAGATCGACCTGCTGGTCGAGGGTTGGAAGGACACCGCATCGGCCGGCGGTGTGTTTCAACGTCTTGAAGACGACTGCCGCGGCGTCGAGCGGTTTCGTGGGGAACTCGACCGGCTACACCAACACGTGGCCAAGTTGCAACGCCGATTGGAGGAGGATACATTGGGGCATAGGTGGTAAACGTGTAGCGGCCGGCGCTCACCCATAAAGCCGCGACCGGTGGTCGCGCCATACCATGTTAAACTACCGACGGCACTGGCGCGACCACCGGTCGCGGCTTTATGATCCCGGGGCGTTTTGAGGTGTAAAATGTGTAACTATACAACCACGTGTCGGCAATTCGCACTCTGTGTCGCAATGATTATGGCAGCAGCGGCGGCAGCGACGACGGAGGCCGACGAAGCAAAAACGAAAGGCAATCAAATGTCGTACCACGAGGCGACAGAGCTTCTAAGCAAACACACCGGCGTGGTCGAACTGACCGACGGCGATGCCCGGGTCGCCGTCTGCCCTGAGTACCAGGGCCGGGTGATGACATCAACCTGCGGCGGGCCGGACGGGCCGAGTTTCGGGTTCGTCAACCGCCGGTTCATCGAGGCTGGAAAGTGCGATCCGAGGTTTAACAACTACGGCGGCGAAGACCGGCTGTGGCTCTCACCCGAAGGTGGACAGTTCAGCCTATGGTTTAAGCCTGGCGCCGAGCAGAACCTCGATAATTGGTACACCCCGCCGGCGCTTAACGAAGGTGCTTGGAAGGTCGTCTCCGGCAGTGACGGGAAGTCTTGCCGAATGACAACGACTATGAAGTTTCAAAACGCCTCGGCCGCAGATTTCAAACTGGATGTTGCCCGAGAGGTCCGGCTGCTCGGGACAGACGACTTAAAAAACCTGTTCGGCACCTCGGTGGCGGACACACTCGGCCTGGATAGTGTCAAGATGGTCGGCTACCTGCACTTTCTGAAAAAACAGCGATAATTGGTATACACTAAAAAAGGCTCTTCCATCATGCTGCGGTTTCAAAACAAGCCGAACAATGGAGGAGCCAAGGATGGTAAGTTCGAAATGTTGTTGGGAATCTCCCGAACAGTGGTCTCAGTGGAGCGAGTGGCTCGCCGCAGGTTTGCATGCCCGCAACCGTTGGCGATTGCCCGTGCTGTTGTTGGGCATCTTG
>DAOWNK010000176.1 GCA_030642635.1 Pirellulales bacterium | reverse complement strand
GGTGCACCTGTGCCGAACAGATCGACCTCGATGCGTCCGGCGCCCTTTGAGTCGCGGAAGATATGCCCGCAGGTAAGTATCAGTGCCTCGCCGCCCCGGGCGTCGATGATGGTGCCCGAGCCGCACGAATGTCCGGTAGCATCTCCGATCCGCAGGCGGGCGCTGGCGGCGATCAGTTCCCGGTCGGTTCTCGACGGGGTGCGGCTTTGCGGCGTCCAACCTTGACCGGCGCCACGGGCATCTTGCCCGTGCTTTCGCCGCAGCACCGGCGAGACGCCGGTGGCACTCAAGGCGTCGGCCAAGGTTTGGCGAGCCGGCCGATCTGTCCCGGCCCGACACATCCGCTCCAGTCGGCTGAAGCTGGTCCCTCCGACCACCCGATCCACCTCGCGGCCGTCGACCAACATCACAAAGCAAGGGATGTTGCTCACGCCGTATTTTTGTTTCAGTTCCGGATGGTGATCGATGTTGATCTTTTGTACGGGATATCCCTTGGCGACGAGTGCTTGGATAGTCGGGTCCATTGCGCGGCATGGTCCGCACCAATCGGCAGAGAAATCCAGCAGCACAGTTTGACCGGCCGCCGACAGCGCCACCGCCGCCACGGCCACTTGCAACGAGACCATCGGTTCCCTCCTTGGATACTCGTTATGGATTGAAATGCAGGAATGTTTGGATCTTACGGGGCGGCATTTTCCCTGGAATCGCAATTTCACACAACCGCAAAATGGAGATTTTTTTGGGTTTGGGGGAGATTGCTTGCACTGCCAGCAATGTTTATATTAAATGAAACCGTCCGTGAATTATCGCTATATAAATGTCACAAACACGCAGTTTTATCTCACTGGATCAGGCACAATCGCCTTTTTACGTGGGCATCGACCTTGGCGGGACCAACGTCAAAGTTGGTGTGGTCGACGACCTTGGACGCCCGCTCTCTTGGCTGAGCATCCCGACCAAGGCCGAAAAAGGCCCGGAGGACGGTGCACGGCGGATGGGCGCCGCCGTGGGAGATGCAATCGAGCGGGCAGGGCTTACCCAGGCGGCGATCGCCCGGGTAGGACTCGGCTCACCCGGCACCATGGACATACCGGCCGGGCTGCTGGACCGCCCGGTAAACATGCCCGGCTGGGACCATTTCCCGATCCGCGATCGGGTAAGCCATCATTGCGGTCTGCCGGTATCCTTTATAAACGACGGCGCGGCGGCGGCATACGGCGAATTCTGGGTCGGCTCCGGACGAGATTTCCACAGCCTAGTGCTTTTTACGTTGGGCACAGGCATCGGCTGCGGCATTATTATCGGAGAGCTTTCCATCGACGGCCAGCACAGCCACGGCGCCGAATGCGGACACATAGTCATCGACCACTCCGACGATGCACGCATTTGCGGGTGCGGCAAACCGGGACACCTCGAGGCATACGCCAGTGCAACAGCCGTGATTAAAAGAACCAGGCAGTTGCTCGACGACGGCCGGGAAAGCTCCGTTGCCGACCGGCTGGCCGCCGGCGCCGAACTCTCGCCGAAGCTGCTGGCCGAGGAGGCCGCCGCCGGCGATGAACTCTCGCTGGAGGTCATCCACGGGGTCGCTCGGGCGATGGGCGTCGGCGTGACCAACCTGATGCACACCATCGACCCGGACGGCGTACTGCTGGGCGGGGCGATGACCTTCGGCGGAAACCAGACCGAGTTGGGCCGGCAGTTCCTCGCATGGATCAAGGAAGAAGTTGCCCGACGAGTCTTCGGATTGCTTGTCGAACGTGTAGTCATCGACTTCGCCACACTCGGCGCCGACGCCGGATACATCGGCGCCGCGGGGATCGCCCGGGTTGAATACCAGAAGGGGGAATAAATTCCGTTTAGCCACGGCGTCCACGCCGTGTAAACATATCACACCGCCGTGCCGGCGGCGGCTAAACTACTTGTCGAACAACCATCCCGGCCAACAAAATCGCGGCGGTCTCGACTCGCAACGTTCGCGGTCCCAGGTCTATCACCTGCCAGCCGGCGTCGATCGCTTGCGAGACCTCATCATCGGTAAACCCGCCCTCCGGCCCGACGGCCAGTTGGGTGCCATGCCCACGCTTGTGTGGGCATGACCGAAAACGCCGAAAAAGACGAGTCATGCCCACGCAAGCGTGGGCATGGCACCCGATCAACGACAACGTGTCCTGAGCATCGCTACACGGGTGTGCCAGCAGCCGGTGCGGCGCCTCGACACTATCTGTCACGAAGTCAGACCAATCGCGTGGCTGGGCGATTTCCATCAGCCGGTTCCGTCCGCACTGTTTCGACGCCTCGATTACCGTGCGGCGCAATCTGGCCAATGGCTTTTGCTCCGGACGGGCCACCGATTGGGCGGTCAGTAGCGGGACGAGTCTGGTAACACCCAGTTCTGTAGCTTTTTCGACCAGCCACCGCTGCCGATCTCCCTTCGGCAACGCCACGCCGACGGTCAACTCAAGCGGCAATTCACGATCGACCGGTTCGCGCGACAGCACGGCCAGTTCGACCTCGGCCCGGCCTATCCGTTCGACCCGGGCGGGAAACTCGGCACCGCTGCCGTCGAACAGAACCACCTCTGCACCCGGTCCGGCCCGCATCACGTGGGTCAGGTGATGGGCCTCCGGGCCGACCAACAGGGCACAATCCCCGGCAATCGGCGTTTCGACGAAATAGCGTTCTGTCATGGTCGTACCGGTTGTATCGGTCGCACGGTGTTAAGTTTTAGTGTGAATTATACCGAATATAAAAGTATGTACCAATCGCACTGGGGTTTACGCGAGTCGCCGTTTCGGGGTTGTCTCGATCCGCAGTTTTTCTACCACAGCCCGACACACGAGGAGGCCATGGCCCGGCTGCACTTTTTGGTCGAGCAGCGTCGCCGGTTGGGACTGTTGTTTGGAGTGGCCGGCAGCGGCAAGTCGCTGCTGTTGGAGGTGTTCGCCGCACAGCTTCGCCGCAGCGGCAAACCCGTGGCCAAGATCAACCTGCTCGGACTGGAGCCGGCCGAGATGCTCTGGATGCTGGCCGCCGGATTCCAAACCAACCCCGAACCGTCCTGCTCGATTGCCGCGCTATGGCGTGCAGTGACCGATCGGCTGACCGAATACCGCTATCGGCAACTCGATGCGGTCGTGCTGCTGGACGATGCCGACCGTGCGAGCCGCGAGGTGCTTGATTGCGTCACGCGGCTGGCCGTGTACGATCCTTCGCCGGAGTCGCGGCTTACGATCGTGCTTGCAGGCCAATGCGAACGGATTAGCCGACTCGGCGAATCGCTGCTCGAGTTGGCCGAGTTGCGGATCGACGTCGAGCCGTGGGAGCAGACCGATACAGCCGAATTTCTCAATACATCGCTTGCAACCGCCGGCCGCAGTTCGCCGGTGTTTGCCGATCAGGCGGTCGCCCGGTTGCACGAGCTCTCGCACGGCATCCCGCGACAAATCAACCGGCTTGCCGATCTATCGCTGCTTGCCGGCGCCGGCGCGGAACTCGACCAGATCGACGACGAGGTGGTCGAGTCGGTTTATCATGAACTTGGAATGGTTGAAGTGTGAGGTGTGTAGCGGCCGGGCTTGCCCGGCGCGTTGATGTCAGTGTAATCATTGCTGCGAAGCCGCAAGCGGCCGTTTTCCCCATAATACGCGCCGGCCAAGCCCGGCCGCTACACATCCCCCTTCCCCCTTCCGCCTTCCCCTGATACACTCCCGCCATGTCAACGCCACGCCGAATGATCGTGTTGACCGACGGGTACAACGACGCACATACCGCCAAGACGGCGATATGCGTTATCCGATACCGGCCGGAGGAGGTGGCCGCAGTGTTCGACCGCAACTCGGCCGGTCGAACGTGCCGAGAATTGTTCGGCATCGGCGGAGACATTCCGGTGGTCGGCTCGCTGGCCGACGCGCCTGAGGCAAATGCATTGTTGATCGGCATAGCACCGCCGGGCGGCAAGATTCCCGAGCAATGGCGGCCGATTGTCTTGGAGGCCATCTCGCGAGGATTAACCATCTTTTCCGGACTGCACGATTTTCTCAAAGACGACCAGGAGTTTGCGGCAGCGGCTCAAAAACACGGAGTCCGTCTGGTCGATGTCCGCGATAACGACGAGCACGACGTGGCCGACAGAGAAGGACTCCGAAAGGAATGTTTGCGAATCCACACCGTTGCGAACGATTGCAGTTGCGGCAAGATGATCGCTGCGGTGGAGTTGACCCAACGGCTGAAACTCAAGGGCGTTGACGCCGCGTTCGTGGCCACCGGACAGACCGGCATACTGGTCGCCGGCAGCGGGTGCCCGGTGGATCGGGTGATTGCGGATTTCGTAAGCGGTGCGGCCGAAAAATTGGTCCTCGCCAATCAGCATCACGACGTGATCGTAGTGGAGGGCCAGGGCAGCCTGTTCCATCCGCGATATTCCGGCGTTACGCTCGGGCTGCTGCACGGTGTGATGCCCGACGCCCTGATACTCTGCTACGAGATGGGCCGGACAGCCGTCTGCGGCATGGAAGAAGTACAGCTTGCACCGCTTGAGAAGGTGCGCGAGTTTTACGAATCGGCTGCCAATTTAATGCACCCGTGCCGGGTGATCGGCGTGGCGGTAAACGGGCAAAAGTTCTCCGACGACGAGGTAGCTGCCGAATGCGACCGCGTGGAGCGCGAGCTTGGCCTGCCGACCTGCGACGTGATCCGCCACGGACCGGATAAGTTGGCCGAGGCGGTTGTGGAATTGATGAATTGATAAAAAGCCGCTTGCGGCTTCGCAATACACTCATACCAACGTCTGCGAAGCCGCAAGCGGCTGATAGTTGCCATGAACCTCACGCTCCACCGCTTCGACCTGCCGTGCCGGCACCCGTTTACCATCTCGCGCGGTACGACCACCGTGCAGCGCACGCTGATCGTCGAGTTGGAACAAGACGGCCGGCAAGGTTACGGCGAAGCGCCGCAGCAGCCGTACTACGGCGCCGACATAAAGGCCATGACCGCACTGATCGAGGGTGTCCGGCCGCAGATCGAGGACTTTTCGTTGGACGCCCCGGCCGAGTTTTGGAAAGTCGTGCGGCCGTTGTTGCGCGGGGATGAACCCCGCGGCTCGGCGGCCGCTTCGACGTTCGTACAGTGTGCCCTGGACGTTGCCGCGCACGACCTTTGGGGCAAACTGCGCGGCGAGCCGGTCTGGAAACTCTGGGGGCTTGACATCGAGCACAATCCGCCGAGCGACTACACCGTCGGCATCGACACGATCGAGGTGATGATGCGGAAGCTCGAAGAGTTTCCCGGCTGGCCGATCTACAAGATCAAACTGGGTACGGCCGACGACCTGGGCATCGTTCGCCGGTTGCGCGAGCATACCGACGCCGTGTTCCGTGTGGACGCAAACTGTGCATGGGGCGTCGATGAAACGCTTCGCAATGCGGCCGGGATGAAGACGCTCGGGGTGGAGTTCATCGAGCAGCCGCTCCCGCCGGACGATTGGGACGGCATGGAGCGGCTCTACAGAGAATCGCCGCTGCCGATCATCGCAGACGAAAGCTGCCAGGTTGAGCCGGACGTGGACCGCTGCGCCGGGGGGTTCCACGGCGTGAACGTCAAGCTGGTGAAATGCGGAGGGCTGACACCTGCACGGCGGATGATCGGCCGGGCAAGACAGCTCGGGCTGAAGGTGATGGTCGGCTGCTTTACCGAGTCGAGCGTGGGCATATCGGCGATTGCACAGTTGTTGCCGCTGTTGGACTACGCCGACATGGACGGTGCGCTGCTGCTTGCACGCGACATCGCCGCCGGCGTGACCATCGACCGCGGCCGGGTGAATTATCCAAACGAGAACGGCTGCGGCGTGCGGCTGTTGTCGCAAAGTCTCGCAAGTCGGTAATAACAGTGATAATATTACAGTGGCACCGGCGTCTCGCCGGTGTGATGGAACTCACAAGCCACCGGCGAGACGCCGGTGCCACTTGATTTTCCTTAATATTATCACTAATTCAACCATCACAAACGTCCCTCGCTCCGGACGTTGCGAATCATCGAGAGAAATTTTTCCATCGACGGGCATCGCTTCGACAACTCCGGCTCAATGCAGGCGTGGATAGCTGTGGCCAAGACGGGATTGATTTTCGGGCGGTGCTGGCGGATGTCGGTCGGCGGCCGGTCGTGGATCATCGCCGCCAGGCCGGTCGTGCCGCTAAACCATGGAAGCTCGAACGTGCATATTTCGTAGGCCGTCACACCAAACGCGAAAACATCGAGCCGCTGGTCGGTGTGCTTGCGTCTGACAAGCTCCGGCGCCATGTAGTTCGGCGTGCCCGTGCGGTTCCCCGGCTGCATGAACGGGCGCATGGCCGGCACGGTCAGGCCGAAGTCGATCAATTTGAGACTCTCGCCGTCGCCGGTCAGCAGCAGGTTCCTCGGGCAGACGTCGCGGTGTATAAATCCTGCGTCGTATACTGCGGCCAACGCCTCGGCCGCCTGGCGGATGAACTGCACGCGGCGGCCGTCCAGTTGCCCGTCGCGGCCGATAATCAGCGAGTTCATGCCGGCGCCCTCGATGAACTCCATGACCAGGTACTGCGACCCGTCGGTGGTCAGGCCGTACTCATAAGTTTTGACGATCCGCGGGTGTTCAAGCCGCACGGCGATTTCGCCCTCGGATGGTTTGCGCAGCCCCTTGAATCGGGCCTCGAAGGCGGCCGTTTTTTCCTGGTCGAGAATCTTCAGCCCGACAACTTTGTCGGTCCGAAGGTCCCGGGCCTTGTAAAATTTCGCCATCGTGCCGGAGATCGCCTCGCGCAGCAACGCGAACCGCTTTGATATATCTACCCGACCGCCGGGAAGCAGCAATTTGAGGTGATCGAACAGTGTCATG
>DAOWNK010000129.1 GCA_030642635.1 Pirellulales bacterium | reverse complement strand
TTCCGCCGTATTTCTGCATGTGTTCGTCGTATATCCAGCGGTAGGTTTGCTCCATGCCGTCTCGCAGGCGGATGGAGGGCTGCCAGCCGAAGGCCTCCTTGATTTTGGTGTTGTCGCTGTTGCGTCCGTTAACGCCCTTGGGAGCGTCGAGATTGTAGGACCGGGTGAGTTCGATGCCCGCGATTTCCTCCACGATGTCAACAAGCTGATTGACCGAGACCAATTCGTTGGAGCCGAGGTTAAGCGGTTCGGTCATATCACCGTGTATGAACATGTCGATGCCCTTCAGACAATCGTCGATGTCCATGAACGATCGGGTTTGCTGGCCGTCACCCCAGATTTCAATGGTATGGTCTCCCGAAATCTTGGCGTTGATAACCTTTCGGCAGATTGCGGCCGGCGCTTTCTCTCGTCCACCCTCCCACGTGCCGTGTGGGCCGTAGACATTGTGGAAGCGGGCAACTCGAGTTTGCAGGCCGAAGTCCTCGCGGAAGTGCCGACACATGCGTTCGCTAAAGAGCTTTTCCCACCCATAACCGTCTTCAGGCATGGCAGGATAAGCGTCTTCTTCCTTGAGAGCTGTGACGTTGATATCGGTTTGCTTGCCGGCAGCGTACACACATGCGGAAGAGGAATAGAAAAACCGTTTGACGCCGGCGTCCTTGGCTGCCATCAGCATGTGGGTGTTAATTCGCACGGAGAGCATACAGAGTGCCTTGTTGTTCTCGATAAAGCCCATGCCGCCCATATCAGCGGCCAGGTTATAGACTTCCGAGGCTCCCTGGCAGGCCTTGTGGCAGTTGTCCTTTTCTCGCAGGTCAAGCTGCAGGTTCTCAACGTCGTCGAAACACTGCTGCCACTGATCGAAGGGCTTGATATCCACCGAACGGATTCGTGTGAACCCTCGGCGGCGCAGGTCCGCTATTAAGTGTCCTCCGATAAACCCCCCACCACCGCCAACCACGATCAGTACATCGCTCATAATCTAAACCCCTTTTTTACTGGAATACTTGGAATACTCAAACCGTTGAATGCGGTATATAACGATTTTACACCGACGGCGGAAGGTCACTTTCTGGTTCATCCGGATTTTGTTGGTGCAACGGGTCAGTACAATGTTGCTGGACGAATTAACGCAGAGTGGGAATCGTGACCTGACAACGATGCGTTTGGATGACCTGGAGAACGACATCTTCGGCTTGGCAGGCCGAATCTCCAGGTGTGTGGCAGAGAGCCTGTTACAGGAGTAGGCCGATGGCTTGAGCAGGGAGAAACTGCTTTGTCCATGCTGTCAAAAAAAGTTGATCCCTAAGCCACTGCGGAAGAGTCAGATAGTTCTGGGCTATCGTAATGCCGAGCGGCACGTCAAAACGGCTTTCGCAAACCCCGTCCTGCACCCCGCCTGGGGGAGTGGTAATTCCGACAAAAATGGCCTTGCGGGGCCGTGGTTTCTACGGTAAGCTCCCGCCCTGTTTTCACCACCGTATCGCTGATTGCTGAAAGCTAATAACTCAAAAACACCCCGGGAAGCTCAAATGACACTCGCGGCTGCAATTGCAATTGCCGCCAGCCTGGCATTGACTCCGTTGGCCAAAAAGCTGGCATGGAAATTCCACGCGGTTAGTCACCCGGACGGCCACCGGAGACTCCACTCGCGGCCCACTCCGCTTTGGGGCGGCGGTTCGGTCTACTTGGCACTGCTGCTGGGCATCAACGTCGCCTATTTTCTGGTGGTGGACCGTGGCTACGGTCCGCCGTTGCCGGCCGCACTGGCGCTGTCGGCCGGGATGCTCTGCGTGCTGGGCTGCTACGACGATCTGTTCGAGGTGAGCGCCCGCTGGAAGCTCTTCTGGCAGATCGTCTCGACGCTGCCGATAGTGCTGGCCGGCGGCTATGTCGATCAATTGATCTTTTTCGGATATCCCGTGACACTCGGATGGTTGGGCGTCGCCTTTACGATCGGCTGGTTGGTCTTAGGCATCAACGCCATAAACCTGCTGGACGGCATGGACGGACTGGCATCGGTGATCGGGATCGCCATATCGGCGGCGATAGCTGTAATCGCGGCATATCAAGGCGACCCGGCGGTGATGATGCTCGCCCTGGCGCTGGCCGGGGCACTGATCGGATTCCTGGTTTACAACCTGCCACCCGCTCGAATATATCTCGGTGACTGTGGGAGTATGATTATCGGTGTGACCCTTGCGTTGTTGGTGCTGCGAGTTTCGTTGGTAGGTGTGTCGAGCACCGCCAATTTTACGATGGCAGTCGCCTTGATCTTCGTACCGCTGCTGGATACCACGCTTGCAATCGTACGCCGCACACTCAACGGCAACAGACTTATGGCCGCCGACCACGGGCATATCCATCATCGGCTCCTGGATCGCGGGTTCAGCATCTGGGCAGTGCTGGGACTGCTCGGCACGTTGTGCCTGGCAACCGGCGCCGTTGCGTGGATGGT
This sequence comes from Pirellulales bacterium, assembly GCA_030642635.1. Lineage (GTDB taxonomy): Bacteria > Planctomycetota > Planctomycetia > Pirellulales > Thermoguttaceae > DAOWNK01. Next base: position 6,153 of record DAOWNK010000129.1, on the reverse strand, counting down.
GGCCGGCTTCGGGTACGAGTTGCTGGCATGGATAATCCTGGGAACAATGACCATCCTGTTGGTCAATCGTCAACTTATCGGGCACGTCGAGTGGAACCTGGCCGGACGACGCTTCCGACAGATCGTCCTCCGGCTGTTCGCGCGCCACTTACCGGAAAAATCGCCGGCTGAAACGCCAGAAGTCATTTCCTTAGTAGAATCCTCGAATAAACTCTCCGCCGGCCAAACCGACGCTCAAACGGAGGATTCCAAGGTGGCTGCGTAGGTAAACTAAGGGATTGGGGATTAGGGATTAGGGATTGGAACTTGATGTAACGCTTTTTCTAATCCCCAATTCCCAATCCCTAATCCCTATATGTAAACAACTGACCTTGACGCCGATGCACCTTATCCATACGATTCCCACCCACTCCAAACCATTCTTTTTACTCTTCTCGAAAACGGACGATTAGCATGAACCGCTCAAACTTTATTCAGCGTGTGGCCGTATCCTTGGCCGCAGTTGGGTTCTGTTTTCCCCAGTTTGTCCTGGCTGCCACGACACAGGACAGCCCCTCGCCAACGATCACCGACGTCAGGCTGCACGAAGGCGGCACACTGCACGGACGCATCGTGACCGACGAGAACGCCGCTGTGGCCGATATGGAAGTCGCGATTAGAAGCGGCGAGCAAGTGTTTGTGGTCGGCAAGACCGACAGCAACGGATGCTTTGCCTTCGCCGGCCTGTGCAACGGCGTGTATCAGCTATCCACGGCAAAGGGCCAACGCATCTATAGGGCGTGGACAGCCCAAACCGCACCGCCCGCCGCACAACCTTGTGCAATTCTCGTCACAGACACGATCCGTGGACAACTCGCTATGACGACCTTCAGGAACTGGATGGCCAATCCTTGGATAATTGCTGGCATTATCGGAGCCGCCGTGGCAATACCGGTTGCGATCCACAACTCCAAGAAACCGTCCAGCCCTTGAGTCGGCTCGCTTACTCCGTTTGTCTCACTGTTAGCTTCTCACATATCGCCGTGGCCATCTCGCGTGTGCCCACCGCGGTCGGGTCGTCGCGGTTGGGTTTCATGTCGTAAGTAACGTCGCGGCCCTCGCGGATCACCTCCGCCACGGCCGACTCCAGCCGATCGGCCGCCTCGGTCTCTTTGAGATACCGCAGCATCAACATGCCGGAGAGTATCAGCGCAGTCGGGTTGACCTTGTTCAGGCCCTTGTACTTCGGCGCGCTGCCGTGCGTGGCCTCGAACACGGCAATGTCAGTCCCAACGTTCATCCCAGGCGCAACGCCCAGCCCGCCGACCAGCCCGGCCGCAAGGTCGCTTAGAATATCACCGTAGAGGTTCGGCAGCACCAGCACGTCGTACAGCTCCGGCTTCTGCACAAGCTGCATGCACATGTTGTCGACGATGCGGTCCTCGAACTCGATGTCCGGGTTGCTTTCGGCGAACTCCTCGGCCACCTTGCGCGAATGTTTCAGATACAGCCCGTCGCTGTACTTCATGATGTTCGCCTTGTGCACGGTGGTGACCTTTCCTCGGCCGTTGTCCCTGGCGTACTCGAAGGCACATCGGACGATCCGCTCGGTGCCGGAGATGCTGATCGGTTTTATCGAGATGCCGGTTTCGTCGCGGCCGGAGCGGATTTTTTGGTCGGTCGAGACTTTGTTGATATAATCGACCAACTCGCCGGTTTCGGGTTTGCCCGCCTCGAACTCGACTCCCGCATATAGGTCTTCGGTGTTCTCGCGGACGATGACCAGATCGACGTTGTGGTCGCTGAAGAACGTTCGGACGCCGGGATAATACTTGCACGGCCGGATGCAGGCGAATAGGCCCAGTTCTTGCCGCAGGTGGACGTTTATGCTGCGAAAACCCTTGCCGACCGGCGTGGTGATGGGCGCCTTCAGTGCACAATGCGTCCGGCGTATGCTTTCCATCACTGCGTCCGGCAACGGCGTGCCGGTTCGCTCCATCACGTCGACGCCGGCCTCCTGCACGTCCCAGTCGATCTTAACCCCGGTCGCATCCACGCAACGTCGAGCCGCCTCGGCCAACTCCGGCCCCACGCCGTCGCCGGTAATAAGCGTTACTTCATAAGCCATGCTGCATCCTGTTTGTTTCGTTGATTTCAACATACTGAAAGCCAATCAATATATCAGACGGGCAAATGGTGGTCAATGAATCGTGGCGTTGGGTCATATAGAATTTGGAATGGTGGAATTTTTCCGGTTTTGCCCCTTGATTTTCCCCGGCCGATGTGTAATAATAAGTAAAGGGAGTTCGCCCGCGCTGGGTGACGATAAAGTTAATATGAGCCTGCTCTACATCTACTACTTCCGGTTTTACTTTAGCCCCCGAGGTCGCGGGGCCGGAGGTGGTTTGTAAAAGCACGACACAACCCACAAAAGCCAAAAGCCCCGAGACCCAAACGGTTATCGGGGCTTTTTTTGTACTACTAACTCTAAAACCTTATGCAAAAAGGAACCACAGATGAACACAGATAAACACAGAACTCTCGAAATCTGACTATCCGTGTTCATCCGTGTTTATCTGTGGTTTCATCCTGAACTACAAATCCCCCAACAAAAGGAGCTACCTAAAATGATCGTCGTTATGAAAAAAGGCGCCACGCCGCAACAAATCCAACACATGATCGAGCGAGTCGAGGCACTGGGCCTGAAATCGCACCCGATCTACGGCACCGAGCGGACCGTTATCGCGGCCATCGGCGAGAAACGAGACGAGCATCGCCAGTCGCTCGAGAGCGGCCCGGGCGTGGCCGAAGTCGTCCCGATCCTGGCCCCGTACAAGGTCGCCAGCCGCGAGGTCAAGCCGGAGCCGACCGTCGTCCGCGCCGGCAGCCTGACCGTGGGAAACTGCAACCTTGGGATGATCGCCGGGCCGTGCTCCGTCGAAAACCAGGAACAGACGATATCCACAGCCCGGGCGGTCAAGGCAGCCGGGGCAACCGCGTTGCGCGGCGGGGCGTTCAAACCACGCACCAGCCCGTACAGCTTCCAAGGGCTGAAGGAGGAAGGGCTGAAAATACTCGCCGACGCACGAGAGGAGACCGGCTTGGCCGTGGTCACCGAGGTGATGGCTGCCACCGACGTTGCACTGGTCGGTCGCTACGCCGACGTGCTGCAAGTCGGTGCCCGAAACATGCAAAACTATCGCCTGCTGGAGGAAGTCGGCAAGGAGGGAAAGGCCGTGCTGCTGAAACGCGGCCCCAGCGCCACGATGGACGAGCTGCTGCTGGCCGCCGAGTACGTGTTGAACGCCGGCAACCCGAACGTCATGCTCTGCGAGCGCGACATCCGCACGTTCGAGTCGCACGTGCGGTTCTCGCTTACGCTCTCTTCAGTGCCGTACCTACACGAACGGACTCACCTGCCGGTGGTGGTCGATCCGAGTCACGGCACCGGCCATACGAATCTGGTCACCCGGATGGCCGCCGCCGCGGTCGCGGCAGGCGCCGACGGACTGATGATCGAGGTCCACCCCGATCCGGAGACCGCGCTGAGCGACGGATATCAATCGCTCAACTTCAAACAGTTCGAGGAGTTGATGCAGCTATGCCGCAAGGTGGCCGACGCGGTGGGTAAGAAAATCGCTTAATAGGTCTCAGATTGATATATTCTTGTTACCAGGGAACATCGTTTCAAGCCCAGGGGTTGCAACCCCTGGGCTTTTAGGCCGTTGGTTGAAGTGTTGCGGAAATTGATGTTGTCCCAGCCCTTAAAATACAGTAAATAGGATGTCTGAATAATATCAAAAAAGCTGAACCGGCGGCATAGTGCAGCGATCACGTTCAACAATGCACACTCTCGCACGAAATCCTCGTTTCTGGCTGGCGGTGCAAATGTCGGTGGTGCTGATCATATGCACGGCCTGCGGTCTGATGGAAGTGAAGCTGTCGAACGACAGTTGGAATTACATTGCCGCATCCCAAATGTCGCCCACGGAGGTGCTCGGTTGTATACGCACGATCGGCTATCCATTGTTGCTGAAAGTTGTTTCGCCATGGTCGCCGGATTATCGCGTTATTCCCTGGATTCAAGTGTTGGGATTGTTCTTTGCCGTTTTTTTTCTGGATTCTACAGTGCGCCGCTGGGGCGCCTCCCCCTGGCGGGCCTTTGCAGTAAGCACCGGGGTTCTGTATGCGGCGTTTCAGAACTGTGCCTTCCGCTACGTCGGTACGGATTTTCCGGCTATGGTTATGGCGATTGTCACCACGAGTTTTCTGTTTTGGGTTTCGGTGTCCCCCAAACGAATTCTTCCCTGGATTGGATTGACGGTTAGCCTGGCATGTACGTATCACATCCGCCCAGCCTACCTTTTTCTCGTTGCCCTGGCGCCCTGCCTGGGGATATTGTTTTTGTTTTTTCGGGCCGACCGGGCTGGTAATCCGATTCCGTGGGAAAGATTCTCCCTGGCGCTGTGTGGCGTGTCGATTCTACCTTATCTGGGCTGGTGTCTACTGAGGCTTTTGGTGGTTGGTCACTTCGGCCTGGTCTCTTTCGGAGGCATCGCGGTGGTGGGAATCGCCGTGGAATTGCTTGATCGCGAGATGATCGAAACGAAATTACCACAACAATGGAAACCGCTGGCCACTGCGATTCTTCAGCAGCGAGAAAGCAGGGGCATTCAAAGCGTTTTTCGAGGCGGTGGAGTAATCAAGCTGCGACAGTGGGAACTTCTTTACAACAACAACGTCCACCGAGTGGCATGCCGTGCTGCATGTCGTTTATATGGCGACGATCGCGTGATTGTAAACCGCCGGCTGTCCGACTTTTCCAAGACCGTTATTAGACTGAACAAAGGCAAGTACTTTCTCTTTCTCATTTATAGTCTTCCCCGCGCCGTATTAAGGTTGGTGTATTGTGGTTGGGCCGTTAAGTTATTCGGCGCGTTGGCGGCTCTCCTGTTTGCTGCAAGAGTGTGCATGTTTCGCCGACGGTCGCTGGAAGCGGACCGAGAAGAGCACCCGGAAGACCGCAGCCTGTTTTTTGCGATGTTCTGGCTGGCGGTGCTGTTTTTTCTCGCCAAAACCTTCCTGGTCATCTTGGTGGTTAGTGCGATTTCCCGATACATCCTTCCCGCCGGAGTATTTGTGCCCTCGGTTCTCTTGCTGTGGCTGTTCCACGAAGCGAGATTGATCCGGATTGGATGGCGTTCAATAAATATGTGCGAAACTTCTGTCCCATGTTAGGATTACCCATTATGAAATTAGTCATTGTAAACGGCAACAACTATAGTTTCGATAGCCTCACCATTGTAATCCCGGCGCTGAACGAGGAAGATGCGATCGCCGGGACAATCTCACGATGCCTGGACGCGCGGGAGCGAATCCAAGAAGAGGCAAAACTGTGCAATGTCGAAATCATCGTAGTAAGCGACGGCTCTACGGATCGCACTGCCGAAATTGCTCAAGGTTTCGAAGAAGTGGAAACCGTCGTCTTCGAAGAAAATCGCGGATACGGTGCTGCGATTAAGGAAGGCTGGCGGCGAGGCGACGGCACTTTGCTCGGTTTTTTAGACGCCGACGGCACCTGCGACCCAAACTACTTCGCGGAAATGTGCCGCGTTGTTGTTGAAAACCATGCGGACATTGTGCTGGGATCGCGATTGGGCCCGGAATCGAAAATGCCGTGGATTCGATGCCTTGGTAATCGAATCTACGCCTTCCTGCTCGGTCTTTTGTGCGGCCGACAAGTAACCGACATCGCCAGCGGAATGCGCGTGGTGCGGCGCGAATCCCTCAAGCACCTTTTCCCCTTGCCAGACGGCCTGCATTTCACGCCGTCAATGAGCGCGCGTGCTCTTATGAATGATCTTCGCGTGATCGAAATACCGATGCGATACCAGGAGCGCATTGGAAGAAGCAAACTAAATGTATTCCGAGACGGCATTCGGTTTGTGCAGTCGATTTTCGCAGGCGTGTTGTGCTATCGACCCGAGAAATTCCTGCTTTTGTCTTTCCTGCTTTGTGTTCTGTTCATTGTCCTGCTTGCCGCGTATCCCATAGAATTCTATTTGCAACATCGGCGATTGGAAGAATGGGTGATTTACCGATTCGTAGCCTGCTATCTGGTGGGATCGTTCGGACTACTTGTGCTGCTGGCCACGGCGTTGACACATCGGATAG
>DAOWNK010000061.1 GCA_030642635.1 Pirellulales bacterium | reverse complement strand
CCCTGCGCCAGCAGATTCTCCGAAACGAATTATCGACGATTACCCACATATGGTTGCTCCCACGAAAAATCATCGGCCTGGCCAAAAGCCTCATGGCGTTGGCCACGTAGCAAAGTTCATTTCTCAGAAAGTGCAGTATTCGTCCAAACGTCCAACAATTCACAAAACCCCGGGAAAACACCACCTGTCAGTGAATGTACATCGAACGCGGCCTTATAACACCGCTGTCTCTCGGGTTCGGCAACTGACAAAAGTTGATGATCTGCCCCGAATATGGTATCCTGACACTGAAGCCTTAAACGGATTTCTGTGTTTCCCGCCCAAAACGAATCACCACAAAGCTGAATAGCCGCGTGTTTTCCAACCGTTCCGCCTTCTAAACAAAGAGAATGTACAATGACATGCAAACAGCAAAGTGTAAAGCTGCTTCTTTACGGTTTCTTGGCCACGATGCTTGTCGCCACAGTTGCACGTGCCGAAGATTGGCCGACGTATCGGCACGATACGGCCCGAAGCGGCGTCACTTCGGAAAAGCTCGACCTTCCGCTGGTCGAAAGTTGGGCGTTCAAATCAACTCATGCACCGCGTTCGGCATGGGACGACCCGAAGCCCGAGCCGGTCGGCGGTTGGTATCAGCTTATTGAACTGCGGCGGAACCACTTCGACGACGTGTTCCAGCCGGTCGCGGCCGACGGGGCGATTTACTTCGGTTCATCGGCCGATAACAAGGTTTACTGCCTCGATGCAGCCACGGGCAAAATCCGCTGGACGAAGATCACCGGCGGTCCGGTCCGGCTGGCGCCGACGTTGGCCGACGGGCGGGTTTACTTCGGCTCCGACGACGGCTACGCCTACTGCCTCGACGCTAAGGACGGATCGGTTGTGTGGAAGTTCCACGCTGCGCCGGAAGATCAGCACGTGTTGGGCAGCGGCCGGATGATCTCGCTTTGGCCGTTGCGCACCGGCGTGCTGATCGACGACGGCATCGCATACTTCGGCGCCGGCATCTTCCCGGCCGAGGGCGTGTTCCTCTATGCCGTTGATGCCGACACCGGGCGGAATATCTGGTGTAACGATACTTGCGGCGAAAAGCCGATGAGCCGCATCTCGCCGCAAGGCTACATGTTGGCCTCGAAATCGCACCTCTACGTGCCGATGGGCCGCGTCTCGCCCGCCGCGTTCGACCGACGCGACGGACGGCTTGTATACGAGACCTACTTCGGCCATGAAACCGGCGGCACATACGCACTGCTGGCCGGCAACCACCTGTTCACCGGCACCGAGGAGATGATTGCATACGATCGTAAGTCGCCGAGAAACCGATTTGCATGGTTCGGCGGCCGGCAACTCATCGTCACACGCGATATCTCATATATGGCGACCGATCGGGAGATGACGGCCATCAATCGAAAAAACTATCCCGAGGCCAGCCGACGACGTCTTGCCGCACTTAAGGAAACTCGGCGTCTGAGACCAAAGGTGTATCAGGCAAAAAAACACAACAAATCGCAGGAAGAGATCAAGAAACATCAGGATGCCTTGACGTTGGAGGAAAACAAGTTCAAAAAGGCAAAAGCGGATATGGACGCCTGCGTCCGGTGGCGCTGCCCGACGAAGTGCCCCGATGCTTTGATACTGGCCGGAAACACCCTGTTTGCAGGCGGGAAAAATCAAGTCGTCGCCGTCGATGCAACTACAGGCAAACAACTCTGGAACGGCAAGGTGGAAGGAACGGCAAAGGGACTCGCCGTCGCCGACGGACGATTGCTGGTCAGCACTGATAAGGGACTGATCTACTGCTTCGGACCCTCCGGCACGCCGCAACACGGCCGGGTCACCGAAACTATCAAAGAGAATCCATATGCCGACTCTCCGACTGGGCCGATGTTCCGCCAAGCGGCCGAGACGATCTTGAGCGAAACGGGCGTCAAGCGAGGCTTCTGCCTGGTGTTGGGCCTTGAAACGGGTGAACTGGCGTTGGAACTGGCCCGACGGTCGGAGCTTATGATATATGCCGTCTCGCCGGATGCCGACAAGGTGGCCGCCGCGAGAAAGACGCTCGATGCCGCCGGTGTGTACGGCGATCGGGTGTGTGTCGAACAGTGGCCGCTGGACAACGTGCCGTACTCCGACTACTTCGCCAACCTGATCGTCTCCGAGACGGCCATGCTTACCGGCGAGTTGCCCGACGACCCGGCCGATATATTCCGTATGCTCAAGCCGCTCGGCGGTGTTGTTATGATCGGGCAGCCGGCCGAATGCCCGAAGAATGTCAAACCGCTTGATGCCGAAACACTCAACAAGTGGCTGAAAATGTTTTCAAAACCGAGAAACAGTGGCACCGGCGTCTCGCCGGTGGTCGACAACGGCATCTGGGCGACAATCACTCGCGGCCCTTTGCCCGGCGTCGGCAGTTGGACACATCAATACGCCCAGCCCAGCAACACCGCCTGCGGCGACGATCAACTGGTCAACGCACCATTTGGCGTGCTGTGGTACGGGGCGCCCGGGCCGGCCAGGATGAACGAGCGTCACCGCCGGGCGGCCGCACCGCTGTCACTGGCCGGGCGGATGTTCGTGCAAGGCGAAAACACCGTGATGGCTTACGACGCCTACAACGGCGTGAAACTGTGGCAACGCGACATTCCAGGCGCTATCCGCACCAACACTTCGCACACGTGCGGCAACATGGCGCTCAGTCGCGACGGACTGTTCGTGGCGACAGGCAACAAGTGCCTGCGGCTCGATCCGGCCACCGGTCTGACCAAAGCGACCTACACAACTGGCGATTCGGGCCGTTGGACGTACGTCGCATGTGTCGGCAAACTGCTATACGGCAGCCGAGACGCCGGCTCCAACAGTAGCAACAGCATCTTCGTTGTCGACGTTGAAACAGGAGAGCGTCGTTGGACGTACGACGGCAAGAAAATCCCCAATAACACGATCACCATAGGTGACGGCAAAGTCTTCCTCGTCACCAAGGAAGTTGCCGACGGGCAGCGTCAAAAGGCAATCGAGGAGCAACGTGAAATCATTAAGAATCTGTCTGAATCGCTGCGTGCCCGAGCCGCCACCGCGCCGGAGAAGGCCGACGTGCGGACGGTAATCGCACTGGACGCAAAGACGGGTAAGGTACTGTGGAAAAAGCCGGTAGACCTGACCGGCTGCGGCGGCCATCATGCAGCCATTCCCGGCGATTACGCCATGATGTCGGCCATGTACAACCACGGCGTGCTCACACTGTTTGGTGTGTACCTCGACGGGCACTTCTGGAAGCAGTTCTTCGCCGGCCAGTTCGACTCACGCCGAGTCACGGCAGTTTCGGCCGAGGACGGCAAGCTGCTATGGTCGCGGCCGATTGCGTTCCGCGTCCGCCCACTGATCGTCGGCGATACGTTCCACGCCGAGCCGTGGGCGTTCGACCTGCATACCGGCGAGCAGAAGACGCGGGTACACCCGGTCACCGGCAAAAACGACTTGTGGCAATTCGCCCGGCCGGGACATCATTGCGGATGTCCCTGCGCTGCGCCGAACTGCATGCTCTTCCGTTCCTGGAACCTCGGCTACTACGATCTGGTGAACGACTACGGCACGATGCACTTCGGTTCTCATCGGCCCGGCTGTTGGATCAACTTCATACCGGCCGGCGGATTGCTGCTGGTGCCCGAGGCCAGCGCCGGCTGCATGTGCTCGTTCCCGAACATGTGCAGCATAGCATTCAAACCAACCGAGAAAAACAAGGCCTGGGCGTGGTACAGCGCACCCGGGCCGATGACTCCTGTCAAGCGGCTGGCACTGAACTTCGGCGCCCCCGGCGACCGAAAAGACGCAGCCGGCAAACTGTGGCTGGGGTATCCACGACCGTTGTGGAACAAATATCCACAGCTTGCTGGTAAACTGCTGTTGCAGTTTAAGTTCGATACTGTCTTCCATCAGGGCGGCAAATTCTCCACGGACAATTCCGTCTATACCAAAACCACCGGGACCGACGACCCGTGGCTGTTCGCCTCGGTCGCACGCGGTTTGCACAAGTGCACTATTCCATTGCGCAAGAAAGACGACGGGCCCGCTCGATACACCGTACGGCTGGCGTTCGCCGATCCGAAAAACGACCAACCGGGCCGACGCATCTTCGACATCAAGCTGCAAGGCAGGCTGGTGCAGGAGAACTTCGACATCGTTCGGGAAACCGGCGGCCGCGATCGGGCAGTATTCAAGCAGTTCGACGGCATCGAGGTAGTCGATAACCTTGTCGTCGAGCTGATCTCGAAAACCGACAAGCAAGCCGCCGAACAACTGCCGATCTTGCACGGCGTGGAGATTGTGCGAGAATAGGAATTACTAACCACTAACCAAGGAGTAACCACAATGAATCGTTCATCACGACGTGAGTTTTTCAAAAAGTCCATGGTCTTCGGCGCCGCGACGTTGGCCGCCGGCCCGTTCGGTAAAGCAGCGGCTCTGGCTGCCGAGAAACCCGGCTCGAAAATGAGGCTGGGGCTGGTCACATACCTTTGGGGAAAGGATTGGGATCTGCCGACACTCATTGCAAACTGTGAGAAGTCGAAGGTGCTGGGCGTAGAGCTTAGGACCACGCATCGGCACGGCGTCGAACTTAGTCTGAACGCCGAGCAGCGTAAGGAAGTGAAAAAACGCTTCGACAATAGCCCGGTCGTGTTCGTCGGACCCGGCAGCAACGAACGTTTCGACGGCCCAAATCCAGATAAGCTAAAAGCGGCCATCGAGGCTACAAAGGCGTTCGTCAAGCTCAGCCACGACTGCGGCGGCAGCGGTGTGAAGGTCAAGCCTAACAGCTTCCACAAGGGTGTGCCGCACGAAAAGACGATCGAGCAGATCGGCGACGCACTGAACGTCGTCGGCCGATTCGCCGGAGACTACGCCCAGCAAATCCGGCTGGAAGTGCACGGTTCGTGTGCCGAGTTGCCGACCATCAAGGCGATCATGGATGTGGCCGACAATCCGAACGTCGGCGTCTGCTGGAACAGCAACGCCCAAGACCTGCGTGGGAAGGGATTGGCGTACAACTTCAACCTGGTCAAAGACCGTTTCGGCCGAACCGCCCATGTCCGCGAGTTGAACCTCGGCGGTTATCCCTACCTGGAGTTGATCAATTTGTTTGTCGAGATGGACTACGACGGCTGGATTCTGCTTGAGTGTCATACCAAGCCGAAGAAAGACCGCATCGCCGCGTTGATCGAGCAGCGCGAGGTCTTTGAGAAACTGGTGGCACAGGCTCAAAGTTGAACGGATTCGCGTAACATTTCAGTGGCGCCGGCGTCTCGCCGGTGGCACACAAGTATAGGCGTTGCCACAAGTTACGTCACACCGGCGGGACGCCGGCGCCACTGTGGGGTAATCAACACGTTTAGCGGTCGCCGGTACGGCGGCCTTTGACTGCCTTGTGTCGTCAACACGACATCAACAGTCGTCACATTGACGGCGCTTTTCGCCTAACCATTGACGATGAATTCCCGCGTACATCGTGTAAGTGCCTTGCCTGCAATGGGTTGTGCAAACTTCAACTTTTTTGGTACAAAAAGTGCGTGGGGATATTGTGTAACGTTCTCCCGCAACTTCAAAACAAGGAGCAAGTCATGAAAAAGATCGCACTAATCCTGACGATCTCGGGACTGTTGTGCGTGGCCACGGCCGGTCAAGCGGCGGCCGGGCACGGCGGCCGACACGGCGGCCCGCCGAACGAGGTGAAACTTCAACTGGCGAAACACCACCACAAACACCATGTTCACCACCGACACCACAAACACCACGGTCACCATCGACACCACTGGCACCACGGCCACCATCGACACCACTGGCACCACGGCCACCATCGACACCACTGGCACCACGGATGCCACTGTCGTCCGCCGGTAGTGATCCAGCCCTACTACGTGCCGTACTCTTACTACTATTATGTTCCGCGGCCGTACGGCCGTTCACACGGTATGGTCAACTACTACGGCAGGCATTTTTCGGTCGGCATCGGGTTCTAAAGCGAAGTTACGGCTTTATGCTGTGCGGCGGGACGGCCCGATGGCGGCAGGCGCCCAGTCCCGCTGCCTTAATGATCGGCTCGGCCGAAGTGCCGTGAAAGTTGAAGATGGTGAAGCCGTCCACCCCAAGTTTCCGCGTGATGCCAATCTGATCGACCACACGATCGGCCGACAGCTTCGACCGTGACGCCGTGGCCCCGATGCCCGGGTAGATGTAAGTCCGGCCGTCGACAAGCTCAAGTTGGCTGGCCACCAACTTGGTAAACGCCTGATCGTTTTCCGTGTAATTCATCGGGCAGATGAAATCCAGCAGGCCAGCCTTTACCCATTCCGGCCAATCCTGTGCAACCGATTTGCGGCCGCCCCAGAGCATGTTAGGCAAGACCATGTTAAAACCACACTCGGCAAGCAGCCTGGCCGAGCGGTCCCAATCGCCCGGATACGCCCCGGTGCCTGAGTGGTTCCACACGGCCCGGGCCTCACACGTGGCAGGCGCATCGTTTCGCGGAATGTCGGTTTTCGGCTCCACGCCGAGAACTGCGATTAGAATCAGCGCCATCGTCATGGTAATTGCTCCTGTACTAAAATTATGGCTGGAGACCGTGGCGATTACAATTGGTTATTGAGGGGGCTTGACAAACAAAATCGCATTGTCCAAAATATACAGTTAGTCCATTCTGGGAAAAACGTCAACAAATCCGCGGCATCTGCTCGCCGCTAAGCTCGTCGACTATCCGTCGGCCGCCCAGCGGACCGCGAAGCTCGACCACGCCGGCGTGCCGGTCGGTCACAGTGCCTATGATGGTCGGCCTTTGCGCGGCGGGATGAGATTGCATGATCTCCAAAACCACCTCGGCCGCCTCGGCCCGGACGACCGCCGCCAGCCGGCCTTCGTTGGCCACATAGAGCGGGTCGAGTCCCAACAGCTCGCACGCGCCGGCGACCGGCTCGGCAATCGGAATTGCAGACTCTTCCAGTTCGATCCCAACTCCGGCGTGCTGGGCGATTTCGATAACGGCGGCGGCCAGCCCGCCGCGAGTCAGGTCGCGCAAGCAGTGAACGTCCGCTGCGGCGGCCAGCATCGCATCGACCAGCCCGGCAAGCGATGCACAATCGCTGGGCAAGGCGCCCTCGAACTCCAACCCTTCGCGGACCGACATAACAGCGATGCCGTGCCGGCCCAGATCGCCGCTTACCAGCACCGCGTCGCCGGGCGTTACACGGCCCGGTGAAAACTCCACGCCGTCCGGCACCGCACCAATCCCGGCCGTGTTGATGAAAATTCCGTCGCACTGGCCGCGGTCGACCACCTTGGTGTCGCCGGTAACGATCCGCACGCCCACTTCGGCGGCGGCGTCTCGCATCGAGCAGACCACGCGGCGAAGTGTTTCCATGGACAATCCCTCTTCCAGGATGAAGCCGTCGCTTAAGTACAGCGGTTTCGCGCCGGCCATGGCCAGATCGTTTACCGTACCGTAGACGGCCAACCGGCCGATATCGCCGCCGGGGAAAAACAGCGGGCTGATGACGAACGAGTCGGTTGTAAACGCCAGTCGGCCGTCGCAGGGTTCGAGCACCGCACTGTCGTGCGGCACGAATGGTTTTCCCTTCTCGGCGAACGCCGGTAGGAACGTCCCTTCGACGAGTCCACGCATCATCCGCCCGCCGCCGCCGTGGGCAAGCTGCACGGTCTTATGGTTGTCAATCGGCACGGGACAGTTGAGATTGAAGTCGTCGGACATGGGGTTATGTTTAGCTGGATTGCTTCAATTGCCGTAAAATGAATTGTCCAAGTAACGGCACGGCGAACGAATACTTGCCATGCCGGTTTTTGTAAACCAGTCCGGCATTGCTAAGTACCGCAAGCATTTGTGTTACTTGGCTGGAGCTGAACGGTTTTTCTAACAACTCTTTCGATTGCTCGACTATATCCCGAGCCATAAACTCGCTTTCAGCGGTTTGTAAATGTGCGGCAACGGTAAGCAATTCCCGTTGGCGGTCCGTAGCACGTGCCCAACGGCCTGCAAAGAAATCGGTATCGAGCTTGCGGATAATGTTACTTAGCGGAATGGAGACGGTCTTTGCACCTGTTTCACGTGCTTGAAGTAATACGTCCACAAATTCCCTGCATATGAATTGGATAAAGTATGGGTAGCCGGCGGAAGCCTCAATAATAATTTTGATCATGTCTCCACTTCCTGGTCTTACCGGACATTGATGATCTTCAATCGGCTTGGTGATTGCTTCACGACTGTCTTCTTCGTTCAGTCGATCGAGAAACACGACTCGAAACATCCGCTCGGCGAATGTGCGAGCATCGACCAATTTGGGAAATAATGTTGGGAGGCCCGTCAGCACCAACATAAACCGAATGCCTTTTTTTTGGATCGACTGGAATACATCGAGCAGTAGCGACAGCGGGTACTCCTCCTTGGCGGCATGATCCGAAAGGTTTTGTGCCTCGTCGTAAGCGAAGATTACACCGCATTTTTGTTCTTTTTGAATATATGGCCACACGAATTCGAGAACCGCCTTGAGCTTGTCGGAAACCAAGCCTGGGGTCTGCTGATAAAGTTTCATCATCGTCTCGAAGTCAAGTGTCCTTTCGACACATTGCGACTCCGGCCGAAACCCCACTCCCAAAACTTCTTCGCTTTGCAACACGATCGACGAAGTTACAACGGCCAAGTCCGCTATCAACCGAGTCGCTAAACGCTCTTCGCTGATGCTCGCCAATTCAGATAGATCTGTGCCGACCCATATCCATCCCTTTTGCATGGCGAGCGGCTTAAGCGTATCCAGCAGAACAGTTTTGCCGACGCCGCGCAAACCGGTCAGGACCATGTTTTCCAGGATGATGTCTTGGCTTAAAAGCTTCAAAAACTCGCCGGTTTCACTCTGTCTGCCAGCCAAATAGGGGGGCATGTGGCCTGCTCCCGGTCGAAATGGGTTTGTAAACGCGATATCGGCCATTTTTAGCCTCTGTTATACGGGCCACTAAATTTATATTTGCATATAAATTTATACCATGTACGCAACATTTGTCAAGGTCAACATTTCACTTTCGCCGACACGCCGGGCAAGCCCGGCCGCTACACTTCCGTCGATACCGATAATACGCCGCGCAGGCGCCTTCGGACGATACCATCGGTGCGCCCAATGGGCGGTCTGGCGTGCAGCGGGTGCCGAACGCCGGACATTCGTGCGGCTTGCGGCGGCCCTGCAACACTTCGCCGGCGATGCACTCGGCCGGTTCGTCGGCCGTGATCCCCTCGACACTGAAACGCCCAGCGGCATCGTACTTGGCATATTTCTCACGCAGCGCCAGCCCGCTCATAGGTATTTCGCCAATGCCGCGCCACTTGCGCGGTACCGGCTCGAAGACCTCTTCGATAGTTTTTCGTGCCGCCGGGTTGCCCTCTGGGCGAACGCTTCTGGTGTACTGGATTTCAACATCAGCACGGCCTTCTTCAAGTTGCCGCACACACATTAAAACACCTTGCAGGATATCTAGCGGCTCGAACCCGGTTGCCACGATCGGCACGCCGAACTCCTCGGCAATCGGCCGGTACTGGTCAATGCCGGTAATTGTGCAGACGTGTCCGGCCGCCAGGAATCCTTGAACCAGGTTCTCCGGCGACGAGAGCACCGCACGTATCGCAGGCGGCACCAGCACGTGTGCAACGAGTACCGAGAAATTATCCAGCCCAAGCTTGCTCGCTTGCACAACGGCCATGGCGTTTGCCGGGGCAGTGGTCTCGAAACCGATGGCGAAGAATACGACCTCTCGATCCGGATTCTTACCGGCAAGTGCAACCGCGTCCATCGGCGAGTAGACCACGCGCACCCGGCCGCCTTCGCTTTTTACCGTCAGCAGGTCCTTTTCCGAGCCGGGCACTCGCAGCATATCGCCGAATGAGCAGAAAATCACCTCCGGCAGCGAGGCGATGGCAATCGCCTTGTCGATGATTTCGATCGGCGTGACGCAGACCGGGCAGCCCGGACCGTGAATCAGCGTTATCCGCCCCGGCAGCATCTCGTCCAGGGCGAAGCGGAGAATCGCATGGGTCTGCCCGCCGCACACCTCCATGATGTTCCACGGCCGGGTGGTCGTGCTGCGGATCGCTTCGACCAATTTCTTGGCCGCAACGGCGTCGCGATATTCGTCGATGTATTTCACGGTAGTTAGGGGCCAGGGACCAGGGGCCAGGGGTCAGAACTTGATGTTACGTCTTTTTGCTCTCTGGCCCCTGACCCCTGGTTCCTCAATTTCCTCGATATACGAAAAAATCTCCTCGGCCTCGGCCTCGTCGATCAGACTGATTGCAAACCCGACGTGCACGACTACGTACTGACCAAGTTGGGCCTCAGGCGTGTATGCCAAGCAGACCTCCTTCAGTATGCCGCCGAACTCGACCTTGCCCATCGGCATGTCGTTGCGTTGGTAGATTTCGGTCAGTTTACCCGGGATGCCGAGACACATGTTTTTGTTCCGTAACAGGTTGCGAAGCCGCAAGCGGCCACGTGTTTTTCCACGCCGCGACGGCGAGTTGCCCCAAGGCGATCCCGCCGTCGCCCGGCGGAACTTGTCTATGAGTGTACACCAAAAATCCAGCTTTCGACAGGCTCGCTCGCACACGCTCGGTCAAAATCGCATTTTGAAAGCACCCGCCGCTTAGCACGATCTGCTCATACCCGACGGATTTGGCCGCCGACAGGGCCATATCGGCCAGCGCGTTGTGGAACCGGCCGCCGATCCGTCCGATCGGCACTCCGGAGTCCAGGTCGGCCAGCACCGCACGAATCAGCGGTTCCCAATCGGCCACGGCCGGCGTGTCGGCTGAGATCGGCAGCGGATATGCGTCGGTCTCGTCTTTATCGGCGGCGAACTCCAACGCCATGGCCGCCTGGCCCTCGAAGCTGCTCAGCCGCAACAGACCGCACAACGCGGCCACGGCGTCGAACAGCCTGCCCATGCTGCTTGTGCGCGGGGAGTTGACTTTTTTGTTCAACAGCGACAGTAAAGCATTCAGTTCGGCCGGTTTGAACCAGCCGGCGGCGTACTTCGTTGCGTCGTCGCCCATTATCTCGAACAGCAATCCTAGCGCCGAGCGTCGCGGTTCTTCGGCGGCCTTCTCTCCACCGGGCAGCGCGAACGTGCGCAGGTGGCCGACTCGCGTAAACTCGGCGCCTTCGCACAAAATCGCCTCGCCGCCCCAGACCGTCCCGTCGGCGCCGTAGCCGGTCCCGTCCCATGCGAACCCCAGCACCTTGTCTTCCAGACGGTGCTCGGCCATGCACGCTGCAACGTGGGCGTGGTGATGTTGCACGCGCACAAGCGGTACTTCCCATTCGGCCGACAACGCTTCGGCATACCTCGTAGACGCATAATCAGGGTGCAAGTCACAGGCAACGACATCTGGCGTTGCCTCGAAAAACTCCACCAAGTCGCAAACCGCCCGGCGGTGGACCTCCACGCTTCGCACATGGATCAGGTCTCCGACGTGTGGGCTGAGGATTACTTGTGCATGGTGCGTTTCACGCACCCTACCAAGCGCCAACGCCACTGTGTGTTTCAAGTGTCCGCCGACGGCCAGAACTGTTGGACACGGAAACCCCAGCCCGATCGGCAGTGGGGCGTATCCCCGGGCGCGCCGCAGCAACTGCACCCCGTCGGAAAATATCCTCACAATCGAATCGTCGACCGGGCGGACGATCGGGCGGTCGTGCGTTAGCAACACGTCGGCAATTGCCCCGAGTCGCTCAATTGCTTCCTCGGTAGTAATCGCCATCGGCTCTTCGGCCAGGTTTCCGCTGGTGCAAATGATCGGCCGGCAGATTGCAGCCATAAGCAGATGGTGCAGCGGAGTGTACGGCAACATTACGCCAAGGTATGGATTGCTGGGCGCAACGGCGGTGGCGATAAAGCCCCCTCTCCCTTTGGGAGAGGGTTGGTGTGAGGGTTCACAACTCCGCAACAGCATGATCGGCGATTCCGTGGATGCGAGTGCCAATGCCTCTTTTTCGGAGACTTCACAGCGGCGGCGTACTTCATCGAGCGACGGCATCATCAGTGCGAACGGCCGGTCGGGTCGTTGCTTCCGCCGGCGCAGCTCCGCGACCGCCTCGGCATTTGTGGCATCGGCCAAGAGTTGGAATCCACCCAGTCCCTTTATCGCAACGATGCGTCCGGCCAGCACCGCTTCGGCCGCCGCATCGAGCGCCGCCGGGCCGACGGCCGTTTCTTTCCCATGATTGTCAAGCAATTTGAGCGTCGGCCCGCAACGTGGGCAGGCGATCGGCTGTGCATGGAACCGCCGGTCGGCCGGGTTTTCGTATTCCGCCCGACCGTCCGGGCACATGGTGAATCGCGCCATCGAGGTCCGCGGTCGGTCGTAAGGCAGTGCATGGATGATCGACCACCTCGGCCCGCAGTTCGTGCAGTTGGTAAACGGATATTTGTATCTGCGCGCCGCCGGATCGAAAATCTCCTTAAGACATTCCTCGCAAGTCGCCAGATCGGCCGGTATGGTCGGCCTCGGAGCAACGGCAGTGCCGGTGTCCACACTTGCACGAATGCAAAACATTTCGGCCGGGTCGTCCCGGCAAGCAGTTTTGCTTAAGTCAATCGCATCAATCTTCGCCTGCGGCGGATGGCAATTGCGCAGCGCATCGACAAACGCATCAAGTGCATCCGTTGGACCTTGCACCTCGATTCGGACGTTATCCGACCGGTTCGCCACCCAGCCGCTGAGCCTGGCCGCCCGGGCTGCGTTGTAGATGAACGGCCGCAGCCCGACTCCCTGCACCACGCCGTGCACGGTGATAGCCAGCCGGCGGACGATTGAGGGTTTGGCGTTGGGGTGCTTCCGCATCATCGTGCCATTATAACGATTTTCCTATAAAACCGCGACCGTTGGTCGCGCCCAAGGCAATTTCCCGGCGTGGACGCCGGGGCTAAACAAGAGATGGTTACCTTGTTTTACACTTCCCAACCAACCAATCGGCAAGCGACGGTACGCCGTCGCCCCGCATCGCAGCGACCTGGAACACCTCCGCCCTGGGGGCCAGGCGCTTCATATCGGCGGTGATCCGATCGGCGTCGAAGTTGGTGTGCGGCAGCAGGTCGGTCTTGGTGATGATAAGCACGTCGGAGCCTTGGAATATGGCCGGGTATTTCGCCGCCTTGTCGTCGCCCTCGGGCACACTGAGCACGACCATGCGCAGGTGCTCGCCCAGGTCGAACCCGGCCGTGCAAACCAGGTTGCCGATGTTCTCGATCACCAGCACGTCGATCTCGGCGTAGTCTAAACCGTCGGCAGCGGCAGCGATCGTCACGGCATCGAGGTGGCAGGCGCCCTGGGTGTTTATCTGCACGACCGGCACGCCAAGTTTTTCGATTCGTTCGGCGTCGATGGAGCCGGCGATATCGCCCTCGATCACCGCTGGCCGCAGCCGTCCGTCCAGCCCGTCGAACAGGGCCTCCAGCAGTGTCGTCTTTCCAGCGCCCGGCGAGCCGACCACGTTGATGCAGAACACACCGGCGGCGTTGAGTTTCGCCCGATTCTCTTCGGCGAGTTGGTCGTTGGCTTTAAGAATCTTTTTTGCAGCAACGATTTTCATTTGGCGCCTCGTAACGTCTCACGGTAAACCAATAAACTACTGTAAAACATGCCGGCCGGCAAGTGTTCGGTATGTCTTTGGTTGTCCTGAGCATTCGGTTGTGGTATACTTATCTTGTCTGGACTTGCCTGCACTTTCTGAAAAAACAGCGATAATTGGTATACACTAAAAAAGGCTCTTCCATCATGCTGCGGTTTCAAAACAAGCCGCACAATGGAGGAGCCAAGGATGGTAAGTTCGAAATGTTGTTGGGAATCTCCCGAACAGTG
>DAOWNK010000352.1 GCA_030642635.1 Pirellulales bacterium | reverse complement strand
CTCGACCAGCGATACCGTTTCATACTCGTCGACGAGTACCAGGACACGAACCTTGCCCAGTATGATATTGTCCGGCTGCTGTCGATCGATCAACCCAACCTGGCGGTAACCGGCGACCCGGACCAGTCGATCTACGGCTGGCGGGGCGCCAACCTGAACAACATCCTCGATTTCGAGCGGTGGTTTCCCCAAGTCCGCGTCGTCCGCTTGGAACGGAACTACCGCAGCACCAAGCGAATCCTCGCCGTGGCGGCCGAGCTTATCGCCCACAACGTCCTCCGGAAGGAAAAGAGCCTCTACACCGACAACGGCGACGGACGGCCGGTCCGGCTGGTGAGCTATCCGACCCAGCGGGACGAAGCCCGGGGGATCGCCGAAGGGATCGCCGATGATATCCGTTCGGGCCGACGCCGGGCGGGTGAGTTCGCCATATTCTATCGTATCAACGCCCTGTCGCGGGCGATCGAGTTCGCACTGCGAGAGCTGGGCATACCGTACCAGATGGTCCACGGCATGGAGTTCTTCCAACGCAAGGAGATCAAGGACGTTCTGGCCTACTTGCAGTTGCTGAACAATCCACGCGACGACGTGGCGCTGCTGCGTGTGATCAACACCCCGGCGCGCAAGATCGGCAAGACCACAGTCGGCCGGCTCTCGGAACATGCCGCGCGATGCGGCCTGACACTGCTTCAGTCCGCCAGGGATGCCGCCCGGATCGAGTCGCTCGGCGCCCGGGCGGCCGGACTGCTGGGCAAGTTCGTCGCGCTGATCGACCGTCTGGCCGAGTCCGCCGGTTCGCCGGTCGAGGAGATTTTGGGGCTGGTCATCACCGAGACCGGGTACAGCGACATGTTGAGCGACTCCACGGACGAATCGGATCAGGAGCGGTTGGCCAACATCGAGGAGTTGCTCACAGTCGCCCGCGAGTTCGACGAGCAACACAACGGAGACAATCACCTTGAGGCGTTTTTGGAAGAAGCGTGTCTGGTAAACGACACCGACGATTGGGAAGTCGAGGTCGATCGGGTTACGTTGATGACGCTTCATGCCTCGAAGGGGCTTGAGTTTCCGGTGGTTTACATGATCGCGACCGAAGAGGGCCTGTTGCCGCACGAACGCAGCCGACAGGATCCCGCGCAGCTCGAAGAGGAACGCCGGCTGATGTTCGTCGGCATTACCCGGGCAAAGCAGGAGTTGCAGCTTAGCATGGCCGGATTACGCGACTTCCGTGGGCAGCGAAAGATGACCGTCCCCAGCCACTTTTTGATGGAGCTTCCACGCGATGAGATGGAGCTTGAGGGCTTTGGTATAGGTGAATCGTATTCCACGATGCCGATCGGTATTATGGAGCCGCCGTACATCAAGCCGGTCTTATCGCACCCGGAAGCACGACACGAACAGCTAACTTCACCGGCGGTGCACCTGACCACCGCGGCCGAGTTGCTCGACGGCGGCGAACCGTCGCCGGACGTTTCGCCCGAGGTGTTTCACCAGGGCATGTTGGTGCGGCATTCAAAGCACGGCCTGGGCAGGGTGATCGCCATAAGCGGCAGCGACGCCGCACGGAAGGCCACCGTCGACTTCGGCCGGCACGGCGGCCGGAAGAAATTCGTCCTGGCCGAAAGCCCGCTGCGACCGGTTATGTCTTGATGTACGTTCACCTGCAAGTGTGGTTTTCCCGGGGTTTTACGAATCATTGGGCATTTTGCCCGGCATTGTTTCACCGCGTGCAAAACACACATTTTTGCCCGTTTAGCCGGCGTGCTTGCACGCCGTGTGAAGTAAGCAAAACATTATCCGGAAAAACCACACGGCGTGCAAGCACGCCGGCTAAACTAAAATAGACCGGATTTTCAAAGAACAATGTGCATACCACTACACCATATGGACAAATGTACCACATCGCACGGGGAATTTCAAGATCGGGAATTGGCCACACTTGCCAGTTGCCATCTTCCAGGCACACTGCTTCTGCAAAGCACCTGGCACACGGTCAATCACGCCCACCCGGCGGCCCGACAACATGCCCACGCTTGTCGTGGGCATGGCACCCGGCATCCCATCGACCAAGAAAAGTTGCAACTAAACAATGAACCCCCTAATAAGCGCGCCTGTCCCCCTTTCTTCTTCCTAGGACGATAATCGTGTCGATAGGGTCCATGGGCCCTTTGGGCAAAGACAAGACCAGCTCGCCTCCGTGGTCACTGAACGCCACGTCGGT
>DAOWNK010000271.1 GCA_030642635.1 Pirellulales bacterium | reverse complement strand
CCGCCGGTGCAATAGACCTGCTTGGGGACGTCAAAGCCGACGATCATCCGGGCCTGGTCGAACTGGTGTGCGCCGTCGTTGCCGAGGTCTCCGATGCAGTATCTCCAGAGGTGGTGCCAGTGGTATCGGAGCGTCGTGTTGTATTTGTGTTCCGGCGCCGGGCCGTTCCACATATCCCAATCGAGTCCCTTGGGCGATTCGCTGTCTGCGGCCATCTTGAAGTTGGGCCAGAGTTTCTGGTTGAGTACGCGGACGTAGTGGATTTTACCCAGCTTGCCGTCGGCGATGTACTGCCTGGCCGCGATGTTGTACGCCGCGCTGCGGTTCTGTGTGCCGACCTGGACTACTCGATTGTACTTCCGCGCGGCCTCGACCATTTTTTGACCTTCCCAGGCGTTATGGCAGAGCGGTTTTTCGACGTAAACGTCCTTGCCGGCCTGGCAACTCCAGATGGTCGCCGGCGCGTGCCAGTGTGTCGGCGTGGCGATTACGATCGCATCGACCGACTTGTCGTCGAGCACCTTGCGGAAGTCTTGCTCGAACTTGGGCGTCTTGCCGCCTTGGCGCTTGGCGATCCACTTGGCGTGTTTCTTGAACATGGCAGTATCGACGTCGGCAAGATAGGCCATCTCGCAGTCGTCGCGCGAAGCGAACCCACGAACCAGATCGGGGCCGCGGGAACGGCACCCGACGATCGCCATAACGATCTTATCGGCGGCCGGCGTTGCACCGACCGATTTCGCGTTGCCGAGGATCGTCACCCCGGCGGCCATTCCAAGGGTGGTTTTTTTTGAGCGATTAAGAAACTCTCGACGATTTACGGTTTCCATGAAGTACGCTCCTTTTTTTGAAGTGTGTATGTTTCAGACCATGCGGTCTGCTGTTCGCAAGATACTTTCCGATCAGCCGGCCGCTGGTGATTGCCCAGGCGATGTGCAGTCCGTGTCCCCAAAGTACCTGGCCGCCGATGCCGTTACAGCCCACGGCGTACAAACCCTGGATTGGTCTATCGTTCTCGTCGAGCGCTTGCATCTGTTCGTTTATTGCCACTCCGCCTTCGGTGGTGGTAAAGTAGGCCTTTGTCGGGCCGAGCAACACCCAACGGTTGCCGCCCAGCGGGTTGTGGTCTCCGGTGCGGCCGAACCCGTCAGGCTGCTTGCCCGCCACATAGCGGTTGAACTGTTCGATCGTTCGGTTTATGCAATCCGGCGGCAGGCCGCGAATATCGGCCAGCTTTTCAATCGTGGGCGCCTGTACCGAAACGTCCGGGCGAATCTTCAGGTAGTCGTTGACGTATGCGTATGCGATTTCCGGGGCGGTCGATACGAAATTCGGCCATTCGCTGTAGTGCTCGATGACTCGCTGGTCTAGCAGAATGTAGCATATTTTGTACGGCTGGCCAGCAATGGCGATTTCACGTTCCGGCGACGACGTTTCGTTGCAGAATCGCTCTCCGTTTGAATTTACTAGAATCGCACCGTAGTCGAACAAGCTGTTTTCGGGATGTTGCCACGTTAGCAGCAGCCGTTTGACCATCCAGTTGATGACGAACTTCGGCACCAGCGGCAGCATCATACCCATCGCCCTGGCGGCGAGACCTTGCGACGGGAGCAGTTGATCGAATGTATTCCCCGGCGGCGCGATGAAACGCAGTTCCGGGCCGTAGGTAATATCCATGTTCAGCAGCTTCGCCCCGGCGCGCTCGGCCAGGCTGTGGCCGTCGCCCTGTGCGTTCGGATTGATGCCCTCGATGGCGGTGAACTGCTCGCCCTTGAACCGGCCGATGATCTCCGGTGCGTTGGAGTAGTCGCCGGCCGCAAGGACGACGCCTCGGCCGGCGTAAAACTTTTGCTGTTTCCCGTCGATTGACGCCGTCACGCCGACGATCCCGTCGCCGTTTTCGACGAGTTCCTCCACCGGGGCGTTGCATAGGATTGTCCCGCCGCGGCGCAGCAGACGGGATTGGAACGTCGCCACGTATGCCTTGGCGTTGGGCACCACGTTGTGCATTCGCGGCACGCGATTGGGCGGTTCCGGGTTCGGGCCGTGAAATGCCAATCCCATTCCCGTCATCCAATCCAACGTCTCTGACGCATGGCCGAGAAAGAACCGGCGCAACGAACGGTTGCATCTTGCCTCAAGTTCTTCAGGTGCAAACCGGCCGGCGTCTTCCTCGTGATCGTCTGGATTGTCGTCGATACCGGCCTTCCGTTGAAACGCAGTGCCGTTGGCCGTAAACGAGCCGATGGCGATCCCGGTCGTACCGCCGAGATGGGGCTGCTTCTCCAGCACCAACACCTTGGCGCCGTGCTCGGCTGCACTCAATGCGGCGGCCAGGCCACTGCCTCCGCCCCCGACGACGATCACGTCATATTCATCCGCCACGTATTACTCCTCGTCCTATATTCTCTAAAATGCTGCTAGGCCGCAAGCGGCTGATTTTCGCAAGAGATACCCTTAATCATAATTGGAAAGATGGGCTACTGCCAGCGCGAATTTGTATAGAATCCTTTACTTTGTTTATATATTTTGCTACCAATACTTGTTACAATTAGGCGTTGTTGTTATAAAATGCGGATAAAAACAACGAAGGAGAACCATTGATAATGGGCGAGTAGAATAAGGCGCGAGATTCGATCCGCGACGTTGTGCAACTCGAACAGATGTTGAGCAACCCGACCGACGGCGTGGTGGAAACGATGTGTAAGCTGGAAGGCGACGTCATGTTCCTCGGCGCCGGCGGCAAGATCGGGCTGACGCTGTCGCGCATGGCGCGACGTGCCTGCGATGCTGCCGGCATCGAGCGGCGTGTGATCGGCGTCTCGCGATTCTCCGACCAACAGTCGCAAAAACAACTGGAGGCGGTCGGTGTGGAAGCGATCCGCTGCGATCTGCTAGATCGGGCGTCCCTGAACGAGCTGCCCGAGGCGCCGGGACAGTATCGGAAGGGATCGCGGAGGTAGGGGATAGAAATGTTGGGTCCTGACCACAAATTCTGGTGAGGAGGCCCATTCTTTTTGTCCTCCCATCCCCAAGAAAACCTGACCTCGAATCCGTCAAACCGCTCCCAATTCACCCACAAATTCCGGCGAATACCCTTCTCGGATAACGAATCATAAAATGCCTTCATATGTTCACAAACTATCGATGGATAGGGATCCATGGCTTCCTCCTTCGCCACGAGAACGAGAATAGGAACCGCTCTCCCTATCAGTCTAACCTCTTCACAAAAAACCGGGAAGTTATTTATTAAAACTGCGAACTACTGAATCTACCATCTCCCGGCCCTTCGCCACCAATCCCTGGCCCCTATTTAAACTGTACGACCTCTCCGTCGGCCATGCTGCCCATCAGTGCGAACGCCGTCGAATCAACATTTTCGCTTATAAACTGCACTGAGCCGTCTGCCATGGCGAAGTTTGCCCCGCCGGCGTGTTCGCTTCCGGCCGACTCGAAGAATCCGTTGTTCATACCTCCGGCTTGGCCTTTCCAGTCACCACTTTCGCCTGGAATTGCCGTTGAAAACAGGGTGGCCACACCGGCCAGTGCCCAGCCGTCGTTGCTAGTCTGACTCCCTCTGTCGTAACCGGTTGCATCAGGGTCTGGGATGAGGCGTTGCATCTCTCCGACGATGATCGTATTGGAAGAGCCGTCGCGGATATCTCTGAATGCCGTGGCGGTGTTTGGTCCGAATATGCCACTCTTTTCCGGATCAAACAGTGTTTTGCCAATCAAAAACTGATGGCTCGCAGAACCGGCAACACATGAATTTCTCCATCCGTTGCAGCGCCCGATGCATCCGCCGTAGTCGGTCCCACCGCTTTGCCAGCCCTCGAACATAACGGCTTCATCGCGACTGCGCACACCGTTGCGTCGGCTGGGACAATAAAATGCCGGAATATCGACCGAGGCGACCGCCCGGTTGTCCTTGACGTTCTTTGTAAAGTCCCATTGCGAGTACAGTGCGTCCTGCTCGATAAACGGCAGGATTTGCAGCATCCAACTCGTGCCGTGCAGTCCGGTGCCTTTCAGGGCAGCCTCGTCGCCCCAGGAATCGTACCATTGGCTGTACGACGGGTAGTCCGGTTTTACTACTGCACCCGGCGGGAAGGTCTGCATCGAGGTGGTATCGGTTTGCAAGGCCAGTGCAATTTGCTTCAGATTGTT
>DAOWNK010000321.1 GCA_030642635.1 Pirellulales bacterium | reverse complement strand
GGAATCGAGTACGGCAGTACATTCTTGTAGATAGTCTCCCATTTTGTAGCTCCTAGTGCAAGGCTTCCTTCTCTTAATGATTGTGGCACCGCCTGTAACGCCTCCTCGCTGGAGACGATTATCACCGGCAGTATCATGCAGGCCAGCGTTAGGCTGCCGGCCAGTATAGACGCGCCGAAGTTCAGAAACAGCACGAACAGACCCAGTCCGAACAGTCCGAACACAATCGACGGCACGCCGGCTAAGGTCGTAATGGCCGAGCGTATCGTTCGGGTGAAGCGTCCCTTGCCGGCATACTCGGACAGGTATACCGCGGTGGCTACCCCGAGCGGCATTGCAACGACGATCGTCCCGAGCACCAGGCACAGTGTACCGACGATGGCCGGCAGTATTCCGCCCTCGGCGCCGCTGCACCTTGGAAAACCGGTCAGAAACTCCCAGTTGATCGCCGGCAGCCCGTTCCAAACGATGTCGATGATGATATAGGCAATCACCAATACGATCAGATACGTCATAGCACGCATCAGTGAGTAGATCACGCGGTCGAAGAATTTGCTGCGCATTGTTTATTGATCCAACGTTAAATTCACCACGGAGGCACGGAGAATACGGAGACAAAAAATAATGAATGGAACCACAGATAACCACAGATAAACACTGATAAACAGCGTATAAAAGCGAAAGGTGTATCTTTAACACTATTTCTCTTATCCGTATTCATCCGTATTCATCCGTGTTTATCTGTGGTTTCATCTTCTCTCTGTGTCCTCCGTACCTCCGTGGTGTATTCGTTGATGTCGAGTTAACGTTATAGTGTTATCCGATTCGATATTTCTTCAACACCCATTGTGCGACCATGTTCAACACGAAGGTCGCCAACAACAGAACGATGCCCACACAAAACAGCGCCTGGTAATGTTCGCTGCCGAAAGGAACCTCTCCCATCTCGGCGGCGATGGTTGCGGTCATGGTGCGGACAGAGTCGAGCGGCCAGGCGGTGATAATGGCCGCATTGCCGGTGACCATCATCACGGCCATCGTCTCGCCGATCACACGGCCCATGCCAAGCATTATGGATGCAATAATCCCGGAAAGGGCGGCCGGAACGGTAACCTTCCAGATGGTTTGCAGCCGGCTGGCCCCCAACGCCAACGATGCCGACTTGTAGGACTCGGGAACGCAACGGATCGCGTCTTCCGAAATCGAGATTACCGTGGGAATGGCCATCAAGGCCAGCAAAAGGGCGCCGGTCAATGCGGTCAACCCGGACGGCAGACCGAAACACTCCTTGACCAACGGCGCTAATACAATCAGCCCGAAGAATCCGATGACAACCGACGGGATGCCGGCCAAAAGCTCGATTACCGGCTTGAGTATCTCGCGTTCCCACGGCACGGCGACCTCGGCAATATAAATGGCCGCACATACCCCGAAGGGGATCGTAAACAACGTGGCCAGGCCGGTAATCAACAACGAGCCGGTCACCAGTGGTATGATCCCGAACGACTCCTTTTGGAACGAGACTGGCACCCAACGGGTGGAGAACAACTCGGCAATTCCCGGCTTGACGACGAACGGCGCCGCTTCCTTGCCCAGGAAGACGAAGATCAGTACTACTATCAGGATGCTGGTCGCCGCCGCCCCGCACAGCAGCAGTTTGACCGCCTTATCTTGCCAAAGTTTATTCACCCGTTTTGCTCCCTCAGCGTAGGGTGCGTAAAACGCACCGTGAACAAAATCATTCTTGGCTGAATCGGTGCGTTGCACGCACCCTACAATTTTCAGGAGGTTTTACTTTATCGGCACGTAACCGGTTTGACGAACGATCTTCTGGCCTTCCGGACTCAGGCAAAAGTCGATGAAACTTTTTGCCGCTTGTTGCGGCTGACCGGCAGAGTAAAGTTGCAGCGGCCGGGCAATCGAGTACTCGCCCGAATCGACCGTCTTCTCCGACGGCACAACCGGCGCTGCGTCCTTGTCTACCTTCACGCCGAGCATTTTGACCTTGTCGGCCGCCTCGACCGCATAGCCCAGTCCCACGTAGCCGATGCCGCCCTTATCCGCCGATACCGACTGAATTATGGACGAGGTTGCCGGCATCAGCCGGGCGTCCTGCCGATAGTCCTGCTTCTGCAAGACGTTCTTCTGGAAGAAGACGTATGTACCGGAACTTGATTCCCTGGACAGTACGACGATCTTTTCATCCGGCCCGCCGACCTTGTTCCAATTGGAATACTCACCGATGTAAATCTTGCGAATCTGTTCGAGCGTAAGCGCGTCAATCGGGTTGGCCGGGTTTACCACAACTGCAATGCCGTCGCGTGCAACGATGAACTCCGTCGGCTCGATCCCTTTTCCAGCCGCCAGGTCCGTTTCCTTCTGCTTCATCTTGCGCGAGGCCATACAGATGTCGGTCGTACCGTTCAGCAACGCGGCAATTCCCGTGCCCGAGCCGCCGCCGGTTACTGAGACGTCAACATTGGGGTTCTCCCCCATAAATGCCTCGGCCCAGGCACTGGCCAGGTGGACCATGGTGTCCGATCCCTTGACCGTGACACTTTGTTGCTCAACGCTTGCAGCGTCTTTCTCCCCGGTCTCCTCGACACCGTCCTGTTGCCGGCTGCACGAGGCAGTCGCCAACAACATTATCATGGTCGCCGAGACACCAACAACCGTCGCAGCAAACGTCTTTTTCGTTGTCATGAGATTCTCCTTTCGTAAGAGTTTTTTCCCAAACCGGAAGTAGTTTGAGTTGCGACAACACGCGCATTTGAGCATGGGAATCGGCGATGTTCAATAGCCAATTCGGAATTAACAAAACTTTAACAATTCAGCCGTTAATAAAAAACGCCCCCGGACCGGTAGTCCGAGGGCGTTTGGGTAGTTAAACAGCTTGCTCTTCTGCTTAATTTGGAGTTGTCGTCACTGAAGAGCCTTTTCGGTTACTCCTTAGTATAAGACTTCCTAGAAGTCGATTTGTGCACGTGTTTGGATAATGTCAACTGTTCCCGTTCCAGGACCAAGGT
>DAOWNK010000097.1 GCA_030642635.1 Pirellulales bacterium | reverse complement strand
TCGCGTTGGGTTATTACTTGTTCGGCCGGTATCGCAATCCGAATGTCCCGTCCGACCCTGCCGGCGATAGTGCTACGGCTTTACACCGCCGTCCACCGGTCGCCTGCGCGACTTTGGCCGGGTTTGAATACAAGGCGATCCAGGTGGCCGTGCTGTTGCTGGCCGCCGGCACGATCCTCGGCGCGCTGTGGGCCGATGTCTCTTGGGGACGCTTTTGGGGCTGGGACCCGAAGGAGGTCTGGGCGCTGGTTTCGCTGCTGGTTTACATGATAGTCCTGCACGGCCGACACGTCCGCTGGTTCGGCAACTTCGGCATGGCCGTCGGCTCGGTGTTTGGGCTGACCGCCGTCGTTTGGGCCTGGTACGGCGTGAACTACCTACTGCCCGGCGGACTGCACACCTACGGTTCCGGCACCGGAGGGCAGCGCGAGGTGCTTGCAGCCATGGCCGCCAACTGGCTCTACGTCGCCGCCGCCGCCGTGCGATACAACATTGAAGTCCGCTACCGCCCATAAAGCCGCGACCGGTGGTCGCGGTTGAATGAACAACGAACAACCACACGGTTTTTTCCGAATCGCTGGGCGCGACCACCGGTCGCGGCTTTATGCTTCCACAAAAAGCCATAGCCACCAGATCAGCACGATAACAATACTGACGGCCCAGGGATGCCGTTTGCACCAATCCGTCAGTCTTCCGCGACGCAACGCGAAGACCGTCACGGCAGTAAACAACACGATACCGACTGCCATGGCAAAACTGTACCGCATCCGGCCGGATTCCGCACGGCGGTAATCGAGCACGATCGAACCGGCTCGCCGATCAAATGCACATCGGCTGACGGCCTGGCGATGATCGAGCGACCAGTTCCACAACCCGGCCGGGTCGGCGGCCGGCGGCGGGTCTGTGAGGAGTTTGGGCGACACTATCGGCTTAACACCCTCCAGGCTGCCCGGCTCGAACATCGACGGCCCGGCAACGGTCCACAATGTTCGCTCCACGGGTAGCTCGCCGAGCGAAGGCGCCTCGAAGCGATGTCGGCCGGCCCGAGTCGGATGAGATACCGTGCCTGTAAAGACGACTTCGATTCGCTGCGGCAGGCGTACGGGTCCGAGCGGTACGAGCCACCGGTCCGCTGAGATCGGCTCCGGCGTTCTCGGCAACTGGTCAACCAAAACCTGCACAACTCGGCATTCGGCCGGCACTACCAGCGGCACGTCCGACGCATTGCCCAGCTCCACGTCGAAGGTGGCCACACCGTGACAGACGCCGTCGGCCTGCCAGGCGATGTGGATATCGGCCATTGATACCCTGGCGGCATTCCGAATTATATGAGGGTGTTCGGAACTCGGAAGCCCCGCTGTGGGAGGCGTCTCCGACGGCGACTGGACCGGATCGCCGACAGAGTCGCCTCCCACAATGCTGGTTGTCTGCACCTTCGATTCGAGCACCCGACACTGGTCGATTTTAAGCACGGGCAAGGAAGGCTCTTCTTTCGACTGTATCGGGAGCTGTCCTCTCAGCGAGAGTTTTTGCCGACCCGAGAGCGGGGCGTCGAGGAAAACGGTGACCACGCCGCCGATATTCCGCGAGAATCGCTTGGCGTGTTCCACGGTTTCTTCTTCGCCTTCCTCCACTACCGAGACCTCATCGACCTTCATCTCGGACGGCATGTGTACTCGATATTGAAAATTGTAACCGGCCGTGGTTACCAACTCGGCGTCGAAACGGACCTCTGTCGTTTGTCGGTCGAAGCTGAAGATCGTGGTTTGTCGGACGGTGGTTTGCGTCCTGCGCGGTCTGGTGGCGATGCTCCAGGTGATTTTGCCGGGGTGTTCGCAGAAGACGAACTGTGGTTGTGTCTCTACGTTTCCCCACGCATTGAGAAAGTCTGAAACCTTAACTTTCAGGGTGCGATCAAACTTGCTGATTTCGTATTCGAGTTGCGGGTCGACCGAAACGGCTATCCACCGCCGTTTTGGTCTGCCGCCGAGTAACTCCAATTGCGGCAGCCTCAGACGTCCTGTTCCGGTGGCGCCACGAAGCAGAAAACTCGTTTTCACTGCCGTTTCAGGCAATATCAAGGTGATCGTTTGCGGTTTGCCCGGCGACTGGTCGATATGGACCTGCGGCGGATTCTCTCCGGTCGGCGGCAGCACACGCCACCTGGGGTCGGCCGATAATTGGAGCCGAGCCGGTTGCCCGTCGGGCGAGGTGAACTTGAACTTCGCATCGACCACGACCGAGCCGGGCTGAATCTTCAACCACAACAACTCTTCGATGTCCGCCACTGGCCGTACCGGTGTGGTCTGCCCGGAAAGTGCACGGCGGTACTTCTCCACGTCGAGCGGCCGCCCTTGCAGTTGATCCAATGTTTTTGCCTGGCGCCGCCGCAGCCGGTTGTAGAACTCCTGCGGCAGGTAAACCTTCCCGCCGGCCGACTGCTCTTGGTCGCCGATCGGGATTAAAACCTGATACACCGGCGACGTGTCGGCCGGTTTGTAGTAACCCGATTCATCGGGGCCACGCGGCTGAGTGCCCGGAAAGACCGCATGAATGCGGTCACTACGAACATCTTTTGACGGATTGGACGGATACTTACCATCTTCCTGCCCGAATGCCGAGGCACACAGAATGCTCGTTGCCAGCGTCACTGTCACGATTGTCCACAATTGAGTTGATATCGAGACGCTGCTCGGCGGTTTTTCTCTCTGACGTGAGTTTTCCTCCGACGTTGCACGTGGCGGGCCGACAAGTTGCAGTGCTATGGAAAACAGCACACCAAGCACCGCCCCGGAGGCGACCGGTACGTAGGCGTCGCTCAAGGTGACCGCGGTCAGGCCGAAGGCACCCAACAATACCGTCAACAGCACCGGGCGGCCGCGCGCCTTCCACCATACCAGTGCAACTACCGACAGGAAAGAAATCGCACCGAGCAATCGCATGGTTGAACGGTGGAAGAATTTTACTCGGACGTGTGTATTACTTGGCTCTAAAAGCGTCAGTCGGTAGGCCGACCAACCGTAAAGATCGGTTCCTTGAATCCCAGCCGGTTCTATGCTGCCCCACGGCGGCGTCGGCTCCGGCGGATCGCCGCTCCAGGCGTCGACCGAAACGATCGTGCCCTGCGGCGTTCCGGCGGCTGCCCGACGCAACTGCTCTTCCAGCGGTCCGGGCAGCACCCACCATAGGAACGGCTGCCCCAGCGGCGCGAGCCAGGCATGATACAATGCGGCCTCTTCCCGGCTGGTCAGCACCACGGCGTCGCGATGCACCAGCACGGCCAAAGCGGCATTTTGCAGCAGGCTTATACCTCGTGCGGCCGGGGTGTTGCCAGATCTGCTCGGCACGGTGGTCTGCGGCAGCAGTTTCAATCGGGCTAATGCGCGTCGATCGACCAATAGCTTCAGTTGCAACGTGTCGATCGACTTGTTCGAGAGCAACTTTGCCCAACAAAGACCGTTGCCATTTGACACAGTGTCGTGCTTGGCAGCCAACTCTCCGAGCAATTGCAAGAGCCGTTCGGTCTTGCGTTCGGCTTCTTGTCGATCATTGTAATTTCCAAAAACGCCGGTCCATGATTTTACAGACAACGGGTTGAACGGCATCCGGCCGGTGTCGCGGCCCAACGGGCCGAACAGCCGGCGGCTGAAACTTATCTGCGGCGTACGGTCCGCCTGCCAGCGCAGGTCCGGATCGAACGTTTCATAACCGGGCGGCAGCCACACGGTCCACTGCCCGGCGACGATCTCCAAGGCGATGTCCGGCAATGGTGGTTTCAGTGAGCCGACCATACCCAATCGTCGCCGCACGGTGGTGAAGCAGATTGAGACGCTTGGGAATTTTTCATTTTGCGGAAGGTCGATCGCCATACGATTGTCCCGCCGACTTGCAAGTCGGCGCCAATCGGTCTGTTTTGCATCTACCCAGACACCGTGCACGTCGTTTACCGTAACGTCGTCCGGTAGAGTCAGCCGAAGTTGTTTTGCCCCGGAATTTTGCAGATGGTAGGTGACCGTGTGCCGACCGATACCGTCCGGCTCGTAACGCGAATCGAGCCGACAGTGCCAGACCCAGGCACGTGCTGTCAGTTGCTCTGGCAGTATCGAAATGGTCACGGCCGGAACAGCCGCGCTTGTTTGAGTCGCGGCCGGGACGGCCGCGCCACTCACGTCGTGCAGTGGGTCGTAGCGATACGCGGCTATGGTCGTCCGGCATCGTTGTGGCGGGGCCGGAGCGACCGGAATCGGCACAAGGCCGTGGTTCTCGACTCGCACCGCCGCCGGCTCCGGTGAGCGAACGACCAGCGTTGCGGTCTGATCGGTTGCATTCGGCAGCGAGGCTAGGCTGACTGTCATGTGCTCGGCCGCCTTGGTTTGCCGGACGGCGCGAATTTCAAACGGCACGCTCCGCGGCCGCCGGAACGTCAATTCCCAGGTCTCGCCCTCGGGAGACATTCCGGCGGAGAGTTGCTCGTCGTCGGAAAGCTGCCGGGCGACGAGTTGCCGGGCAGCATTGCCGCCGAGCGTCCAATCAGGCGGTACGGCGCGGCGATGCGAAAAATGAACCACCACACTGCTTAGCCGGCCCGAGTTCGGCACACAACGCAGCAGATAGCTCTCTTGTAACTGCCCGGCGACAACATTTGCTTCTACGCGTATCGTCGCCGTATAGCTTGGTTTTTGACGTTCCAGGGCGATCCGCAACTCGGCGGCGCCGGCGTCGTTTTGGAACAGCACACCACGCGGCGCATCGGCGAAGAGTTCCAACTCGGCGGCTTTCAGGTCCACGGCGTCGATGCGGTTGAGCCGATCGTCACCGGAGATTTTCAGCTTGTACGACTCGGCGGCTCGGACCGATACAAGCCGGAAGGGGACAGTCCCATTTTCGCTGCGCGAAAATCGGGACAGCCCCCCCTCTTGTTCATCTGATACATGAAACCGCAGCGGTACGAGTTCGTCGACACCCCATTGGCAACCCAAGGGGGATTGGAGTCGGCGAGCGGCAACTCGTAGCCGCACCGGTCTGCCGGGCGAGATTGATTTTGCCAACTGGATTGTCAACACTCGGTGACCGTCGTTGTGCTCCACGGCCCAATCGGCTATGACGTCGACCGGCATCGATTCGACTGAATCGACCAGCCATTGCGGCGCGAGGTCGGCGGTCAGTACGAATCGCGGCGCGGCATCGGTGTGAAAATCGGCCGTTACATCGGCAGTCATCCCAGTGCCGCCAAGTTCAACGGCTGTGGCGCTTGTAAGTTGCACGGGGTCGTAGCGACGAGCCAACAAAATTTCAACGGTAGCATCGGGAGAGAAACATTGAAATCGGACCGATTCGCCGGAGTGTTGTCCGGAGAGCGAATCGGTGCCGGACTGCCGAGAGTCGATCGGTCTGAGTTGCTCGATCATGAGCGGATCGACTACACGCAACGTAACTTTGCCCTCTTGCCAAAACGCTTCCTCAAGTCGAATCCGCGGCAGTCGCCATAGCCGGTCGGTCACCAGCTCAGCCGTGGCCTTCAGTCGCAAAACACAGCGTTTGTTTTGCACCGGTTCCGGCAACACCAGCACGGCGCGGGTAGATTTGCCGTCGGGCTGTGGTGCAAGCGACCATGGGACGAGCGCCTCGCCGTATTGAGCGGATACCGGTCGCAGTCCATCGTCCAGCACCATGGCAAACCGGCACAGCGGCTTATCGGAGACCTCGACTTCCAATTGTGTTAAAACCTCCGCGCCGTGCAACGAGAAGTCGTATACGACCGATTGCCGCAGCAGAATCGGTCGCTGTTGTTCCTCGGCAAGGCGGTTCGGTATAACGCGAAGTTGGAAGCAGTTGTGCCCGCCAAGCTCGATCCGCCAGCGGCGGTATCCTTTCGTCAGTTCGGCGGCTTCGGTTGCTTTGAGCACCACACCGCGATCGACCGTCGGGGTGGCGCCTTCGGGCAGATCCAACAAAAGCCGGTTGGCAGGGCAGGGGAGCAATTCAAACGAAAAGCCGATCACACCAGCGGCATCGCGGAAGCCGGCCTTTGACCATGCGAATTCCAACTGGTCCGATTGTTCAAACTGCAGGATTGCCTTGGCGTCGGTCAACCGGTCGCCGATCAGGCGTGCACGGTAAACGGCGGCCAGTAGTCGGTCGGCGGCGGAGATTCGCAGCCCCTGGTCGTAGGCCTGCACATTTTCCAGCAGTTGCTGGAACTCTGCCGGATTCATCGGTATGTGTTTTGCGTGTATGCCGGGCAAGTCACCCAGCCGGTCGGCCGGTGCGTAAACTCGTCGGAACCGCAACGTGCCGCTTTCAGCCGTTTTCTTGATTATTTGTTCGCCTTCATCGGCACAGTATGCCGTCTGCCGCGCACCGACGACCAGTAACCCAACGATGAGCACTATGGCA
The DNA here is from genome assembly GCA_030642635.1 of Pirellulales bacterium. Taxonomy (GTDB): domain Bacteria; phylum Planctomycetota; class Planctomycetia; order Pirellulales; family Thermoguttaceae; genus DAOWNK01. The sequence goes on along the minus strand of DAOWNK010000097.1, from coordinate 3,888 downwards.
AGAAGCGACAGGCGTTGTGTTTGAGGTGAACTCATGAACTCAAAGTGTAAACGATTTATAAAAGGGTAACACTTCAGCCATTTGAAATGTTACGCCAATTTTAATGGCTGAAGTGTTACTGAAATTTGAATTATTAAGACACGTCCGAATCCGAGATCGACGGCGGCACGATGATCGGGGCCGTTTGCGTCGACGACTGTTTGCCGGCTGCCGGCGGTAGAATTTGGGTTTTGGTAGAACCTTGGTCGAGGATGAAACTGGATATCTCCGGTACTATGGTGCTGCGCCGGCGTCGGACCACACTGCGTTCCAACAACCATGCCGTCAAAGTCAACACCAGTCCAAGGATCGCCGCCTGCGCGATAAGCAGCGTTGGTTCCGGATAGAGCATCCCCACGCAAAGCAGCGCAAGGGCCAGTGTCAGCAACGTACCCGGCCGGCGGCAGACAGGGACGTAAATCAACATCAGCCCGACAACCAATGCCGCCCCCGAAGCGCCTAGCACGATCCACGACCGTTGGGTGGTTCGCAACTCGCACCGCACCTCCGTGCCCAGTCCGCTGAACAGGTATCGGTTGGTTTCTGCGGAGACGGGCGTTTGATTTTCGGCGCCAACCCAGCTCTCCAATTGTGCCTGTTCCAACAGCGGTTTTCTACCCCAGAAATATCCGTTCCATTCCAATCGATATTCACCGGTAAAGTCGTTTGGAGCAACTACTACGTGTTCGTTTTTCGGCAACACAAGCTGCCAGTATATCCGACGCACCCAAACGTTTTCTCCAAGCCGTGGGATTTCAAGGACTAAATGTCCCGGACCAGTTCGATGGCGGCGAAAATGAATCAGCAATTCTAAAATGTGCCGGCGATGGTTCATATTGTTCGACAGCGGGACGACCAATCTGTTGCAGTCTGCTATCGGTACGGTCAACGGCTTGCCGTCCAGGGTGACTTGCACGTCGTTTGGTTCCGCCCCGGCGGGAATATCCAGTTGCAGCTCCTTGCCAGTGCTTGTGAATGCAAAGACCGCACGGTCCTGCCGCACGGTTTTGGTAAGCCACGTCTGAATCCAGGCGCGTTCGACTACCGTAACCCCGGAGCTATCCACAGGTTGCAGGTGAACGTCCAACTCCAGCCGATCGGCACGCCGATCGGCAGTCAGTTCCCACGTGCCGGCCGATTTGCCCGGCGATGAGACAACCCATGGGTCCGGCCTTGGTTCAACACAAATGCCGGGTGCAGCCGTAATGTAGAGCTTGTTGCCGGTTAGTTTACCATCGCCGGGCATTACCAACGGAACCGACATTGCCTCCGGTTGGTCTAAGAGCGATTTTGGAAGTTGAATCGGCCATTGCACCGTCAGTTCGCACAGGCCGATGCAGCCGGCCGGCAACGGCACTCGCATTGCCTTGGTCTCGGCCGTGGTGTTGTCAGAGTCATTATTGCTTTCCAGGTTCTCCGGTAGCTGCACAGGCGTGATTGATTGGCCGTTGCAGGCGATTTTCAGCAGGTTCGCCTCAGCAAGGTTTCGCGGCACCTCGAGCGTTAACACCTCGACCGGCTCGTGCGAAATCGTATAGGCCAATTTCTGCTCCACCTTGCCAGACTGCCGCGTTAAGTGGAGCCGGCTGGTCACCGCGACGGCGATCTGTTGCTTCAACACGCTGAACTCGGCCGCGAAGATCGCCTTGGTTCCGTCGCTGCGATAAAACAACGGCGGTTGCTGTCGCTCGGGAAGCTCCGTGCGAGGCTCGAGCGGTTGGCGAGCCAATCCGATCGTTGCTTTAGGGTTTGGAACAAGGCGGACGTTGTCGTCCGGCAGCACCACAACCGCCGCCGGTCTTGGCGAGTTCACTTGCGGTTCGGGCAACGACAGCAGCAGAGAGCTTGTGCCGGGCGGTATCGAACGATGTGCACGAACACGCACCTCGATCCGACCGGTCGTGGGTTTCAGCAGAGGAATCGTCAACATGCCGTCGTCGCTTACGGCTGTGTCGTCGACGGCAAGCAAATTTTCCGGCAACACTTCGTCGAGTTCCCAGCCGTCAAGCGCCACGTCGAGTGCAAAGACCTTGGCGCCGCGAACCGTGTACTTCAACGTCGCCTCCAGCCGTATTCGATCTGCACCGACCAACAACAGGTACTCCGGCTCGACGCCGATCCGCGTCTTTTTGGGAACCAACCCGGCAGTTAGCGAATAAGGCTGTACGAAGTATTCAAAGCCGGCCGAGACGTTTTCATCTTGTAACGGTTCCGGCAGCCGATCGACCCGACGCAGACCGCTGCTCGGCCCCCAAAGAACCTGCCAGCCGTCGGTCGTCCTCACTGCAACGTGCCCCCGTTGTCGGGCGGCGCCGAGGACCTCGAACCCGGCCAACTCGATCCACTCCGAAGGTTCGGCGACCTTGCACTGCCGCCTGGCGATCAGTTGAACCTCGACCGGGCCGACCGTCTTTTGTGCCAATCGTACTTCGACCACGCGCTGCTGCGGCACGGTCTGATCCGGCTGCTCGATCCGTGTGACCGTGTAATCGGACGAACTGTCGGAGATCAATTCGGCGCCCAACGGCAAGCGGACGCGAAACCGATCGAACGCCGCGCCGTTACTTTTGACTGAGAGTATCGCCCGGGCGTCGACGCCACGGTCGTCGATATTCAACAGCACGGTCCCTTCCGCTACCAGCACGGCTGGAATTTCGGCAATTCGTACGTTCGGCTTATGCCAGATCAACTCGAAATCGTTACCTAAACCCAACACATGAAACTCTGTGCCGCCGCTCGGGACGTTGGTTGGAGGAAGCAGCGTAGCGTCTTCGGAGACCCGTCCTACCGCCTCGGCCATGGGGACCTTCAGTTTCAACTCGGATGTTGCAGCCCGGGGAATGTGCAACTTCAAACGCCACTGGTCATCGGTGCTCGACAGCGGTGTCAACATATCGAGCGTCAGTTGGTGTTTACCGCCTTCGGCGCTGCGAAACCAACAGACGTAGCCATCGCCGGTCGCCTCGAAATGCAGCAGGTGCTCACCTTGGCCTTTGTACGTTGCTGTTCGGCGGAGTACGGCCCGATTAAGATGCAACGGCACACGAACCCAACCGTCCTGCCCGGCAACGACTTCAATGTCGATAGTCAACTTTGCATGTGATTCGCCTGCTTCGGCGTCGACGGAGACACGTTGGATACTGTACCTTGGGCGGCGATCGGGCTGTGTTAGATTGTTTTTCAGGTCGTAGTACTTTTTGAAATCCTCAAGCGAGAAGCCGGGAACCGGCACCAGGTTGCCGTCCTTGTCTTTCAGAAAATACAGCGGCGGTTGCGACTCTTCGACTCGTGGCGCGGCAGTATCGGACCTTGACGGCTTGGATGTATCTTGGGCGGTTGCCAAAGAACTCCACACAAGCAGATGACAAAGCACCAGTGCAATCAGCCGAAACATATCAATGGCTCTGTAGAAAACGAACCGGACGAGCGCTATATCTATAGTTTAATTACCCAACCCACCAAAATGAAGGACAAGAACCAACGATTGCCGCCCTGCGCCCCGCTGGAGTGGGGGTGATGGTTCTCGGGTGGTAGTTTCAATCACATTGAAAAGCCCCCGGACTGCGGTCCGGGGGATAGTGGTGGGGGAATCCGCTGCAATTCCACCCCCGGATTGCAATCCATTAGTATCTACACAAGTTTGCTAGCACTGGCGGCTTTGCTGCTGTGGACTTTCGGGTGCTAGCAGCGTAACGTTGTAAGTATGTATCATCAATTTCTTGGGAGCCGCGTGTACAGCGGCGGTATAGGCAGTTAGTGGTGGAACACCTGTCTCCGGCAGAACGGTTGGCCAGCGGATTGCGTGCCTTGCCAAGCGTGGCGAAGGCCTTTGCTAGCACGCAGGCGGCC
>DAOWNK010000051.1 GCA_030642635.1 Pirellulales bacterium | reverse complement strand
TTGCTGCAAGATGCTGACATGCTCGCCTTCCAGCGCATTCGGCCCATACTTGGAAAACCGGCCTTCGGCTTCCGCCGATGTCAGCCCACCGGCAGAGGTTTCGAGTTTCTTGTACAAATCCTCGACATTGAATTCTTTGGTTTTATCACTGGGTTGATCCATTTTGGTATCTGCCCCGGAATTTGATGATTTTTCGTTCATACCTATATTGTCCCCCGGAAAATATACGCCATAGTTTACGGGGTGTGCAAATTGAAATTTTGGCAGCTTTTTTTGCCCGTTTAGCCGGCGTGCTTGCACGGCGCGTGAAGTGGCCAACCGCCCGGAACACGCTGGGCGAGCACCAGCGGCTAAATGACACGAAGGGATTGACGGCCCGCCGACGTTGGCGTAGCATACGTTTTTCAGCGTTCCAGATGTGGCATACATCTTGCACAAGGAGTTTGAGATGAATTGGCGAAGCCGTATTACAGTTGACCCACAAGTGTGTCATGGAAAAGCATGTATCAGCGGAACACGAATCATGCTTTCGGTGATATTGGATAATTTGGCAGAAGGAATCGGCCCGGACGAGATTCTTGCCAGCTATCCTTCATTAAGCACTGAGGATATCCATGCAGCCATTGCTTACGCGGCGGAATTAACCAGGGAGCAAATCGTGGCGATACCGGAAGGAGTATCAGGGTGAAGTTTAAGATCGATGAGAACCTTCCCCGGGAATTTGCAGACATCCTTTGCCAAGCAGGTTATGATGCAAAAACTGTGTTTGATGAGGGTTTGCAAGGGAAAACTGATCCAGTCATCGCAGACGTGTGCCAAAATGAAGAACGTATTATCGTAACGCTTGACAGGGATTTTTCAGATATCCGTACATATCCTCCTGGGGAATATCACGGAATTATGGTTTTGTCGGTTGCCAGACAAGACAAGCCTCTTCTAATCAATGTTCTGCGGCGCACTATACCGTTATTGAACAACCAGTCTTTAGAAAACAGTCTTTGGATTGTTGAAGAAAGTCGTATAAGGATACGATGTGGTTTTTAGATTAAACAAGATTTCTATCTTGCAAAGATGACTGACCGGAACAACAACACTAAGCGGATGTACGTCGGCGTGGACGTCGGCGGCACTAAGGTGCTGGCCGCGCTGGTCGAGGAGTCGGGCAACGTCCTGACTCGCTGCCGGTGCTCAACACCGCGCGACGGGCCGCCGGAACGGGTCGTCGCGGCAATCGAACAGTCCGTCGATGAGGTGCTCGGGAAGGCCGGCATTGGGCCGAAAGAACTGACGGCCGTCGGCGTGGCGATACCCGGCGTCGTCGATCCGGACACCGGCCGGGTAATCTTCGCTCCGAACATGTGTCTTACCGGCGTGACGATCGCCCCACACATGAAAGACCACCTCGGCGTGCCGGTGGCGGTGGGAAACGACGGCAACCTGGGTGCGCTGGGCGAAGCATGGCTCGGCTCGGCTCGAAATGCCAAAAGCGTGGTGAACGTCTGCGTGGGCACAGGCATCGGCAGCGGCATTGTCCGCAACGGAGAGCTGTGGCTGGGCGCCGGGGAATCGGCCGGAGAGATCGGACATATCGTCATGCAGATCGGCGGGCCGAAGTGCGGTTGCGGCAACCTGGGCTGCTTCGAGGCAATGGCAAGCAGAACGGCTATCGAACGCGATATCCGACTAGCGATCGACCGGGGCGGGAAAAGCGTCGTAACCGAATGGTTGAACGAATCGCCGGGCAGAATCCGAAGCGGTATGTTACGCCGGGCACTGGATGCCCAGGACGAGTTGGTCACAGAGGTCATGCGGCAGGCCGCCGTGGTGATCGGCCATGCCTGTCTGACGGTCCGACACCTGATCGACCCGGAGGTAATCGTGCTGGGCGGCGGTGTGATGGAGGCGTGCGGCGAGTTCATGATGCCGATTGTCGAGGACGTCGTCGGCAACGATCAACTGCCAAACGCCCGTGGCTGCGGCAAGGTGTTGCTCTCGGCGCTGGGCGACGACGCCGTGGTGATTGGCGCAGCGGCGCTTGCCCGTGGGCTGGTCGGACGCAGCCCGTTCAAAAAACAGTTCACCGCAAAGACGACCTACCCGAAGATCGACCGGGCGGTCTTCGGCGAAATCACCGTCGCAGCGAAGACCTACGACCGCGACATCTACATCCGCGTGGACGGCAAGGTGAAAAAACGAGACAAGTCGACGGCCAAAGAGCTATACGGCACATCGCACGTCGTCGGCGCCGAGGAGTTAAAAAAGGTCTGCCGCGGCGGGCCGGAGGTGCTGTTTATCGGCGCCGGTCAGTCTGGACTGGTCGAGTTGACCGACGAAGCCGGGCGATACCTCGAACAACGTATTATCCGTTGCGAGTTGCTGCCCACACCCGAAGCGGTCGGGGCATACAACCGCTCGCAGCAGCGCAAAGCAGCACTAATGCACGTTACGTGTTGACGCGCCCGTAGCTCAATTGGATAGAGCATCGGTCTTCGGAACCGAGGGTTGCAGGTTCGAGTCCTGCCGGGCGTGCCTTGGAAAATATAGGCAGACTGAGGTTTTTTGTAGGAGGCGACTCTGTCAGCGACTGAACTACCAACCGCCCCAGATTGCCGACTACAGATTCAAAACCCACAATTCTTGACCGTGCAGAGTATAACGGGCATTTGAAAGAGCGGGAGACGGGATTCGGACCCGCAACGTACAGCTTGGAAAACTGCAGCAAGGCCGATGTAAGTGCTTCTGCCAAAGGACTTACGTCGCCGCTTCCAGCCGCTTGCACTAGATTTCGCCAAGCGGAGACTACCCAGGACACCGCCAGACACAATATCGGAACGTTCTTGCAGTCGTTCTTGAAGGCCACTGGCTGGGGCGGTGACAACGGCGTGAAACGACAGTCAGAATAATCCCGAGGAACGGACCGCCATGGTCGCGCTTATCAAGGCGTTGGGATAAACTGTGTCTCCTCATCAAGGCTTGGCCATCGCGGCATGGGAGTAATCCCAATCGCGCTGACGAAGAAGGTCTTGTTTCAACTTCAAAACCCACCCGGAGTCCGCCAGTTCTGGGCTATCGCATCCTCAAACTCCCCCGAAGGCAGGGCAACATGTTGCCGAAGAGCCTGGCAGAAGGCCATTTTACGTTTGCCGACTGCCGGCTCGCAGCGTATCAAAGAGGCGCCGCCCGGATTTGAACCGGGGATGGCGGATTTGCAATCCGCTGCCTTAGCCACTTGGCTACGGCGCCTAACTTGTTTTACCGCATGTTTTCACATGGTTCCGGCAAGTGGGCACAGAGGATCAAAGGACGCCTGCACTACTTCGGCACCTGGAACGACACCTGGGGTGCCCTAGAGGAGTTCGAGCAACGATACCCTGAACTGGCCTCCAGGGTCCCTAGCATACCATCTCGACCGGCATCTTCCAATGGCAAAATGACCTTCCCCACGGATCGTGGACACCAAGTTAGTGTGTTACGATTCCACGATTCGCAGGGATGGTACGATGTCTTCTGCACCCTTTCCGGAAGAGAGACTTTTGGCGACGCAGCGCGGGACGAGATTCTTCCAGAACTGGGAACCGAGGGTGTCGTAGACAGCATAACATTCATCTGGCGTTTCCTGCTTCACCCGGAGGCGAGATCGAGTTGCGCCAAAGCGGTCGTCAGCGATATTGTCCGGTATGTGGGAAACGACTCCATTCTCACGACATGGCACAACATGCTCGAACTGCCCGACAGCGAACTGGTCGATATGGGTTTCTCAAATGTCGGCGGCACGGAATTGATCTTCAACGACTTGCACTTTCAGACCCCATGCGACACACGGCATCCCCTTGGCGAAGAAATCGGTTTCGAGGCTCGTCCGAAGCATGAAGAATGGGTCCTGAAAAAATGGGGCAAGTAGGACTATTGTGCATGTGAGAAGGCCGAGGAAGTGCTGAAACGTCGTTGGGCAAAGTGTGATTGGAAGCAAGCCGCCGAAATGCTCCGGGAACCCACGTCCGAGTATCCAGAGGGCAAATATCCACGAAAGAACCTTGATCGCTGGATCGCCACGGCGAAAGAAAACGGCGGGTAGTAGTGTCTGGCGCCAGGAAGTCGGGATGTCTTCCCTACTCGTCACCGGTTGATGGCGACTCGAACAGCGCCAGGTAAAGCTCGTATCGGTATCGGCGGTTCCGCTGTTGGCCTGTAATCTCCTTGAGTAGCGCTAACTCCATGAACTGGTCGACCAGTTTGCCGGCCGTCACGTAGGCACATCCCAGCTTCTTCTCGACCATGCGGACCGAGACGATCGGTTGCTCGAACAGATAGTCAAGCAGTCTCGCGGCCGTCCCACCGCTTGCGCCCAGCCCCGCAGTTGCCTGCCGATGCTGTCGGCCTCGAACTCTAGTACGTCCTCAAGCGTGCTCTGGGTGCCTTCGATCTGCGAACTGAACACCGCCTCGTGGCGGACGTACATGGCCACGAACAAGTCGGGGTTGGGCAGTACCGAAGCCACCCCGTCTAGCCGGCCCAGGCAGCGGTCCGCGTCGGACAGCAGCCGCGTCAGCTCGTCGTCCACCCGAACAGGTGGATCCGGGGGTAACGGTGCCGGAATGAACGCTCGATAGCCCTCGGGTTGTCTCACGAATTGTCCGGATTGCATGATAAGCACCCGCTTGCGGTCCCGTTATCACAGCCCGCTGAAACAAACCTCCTCGCGGGACGTCTTTATTTTAGTCTAAGGCGGTTTTCTGAAGCAAGGGGTCCCGGACATCCGCCGGTGTCTCAGTCCGGCGAAACAGCCCCACTCAGGCCGTGAGCGATGGCGTAGGACTTGTTTTCCTTGCACTCAAACCGGCCCGAACGATCGCCGCGACGGCCTGCCGAAGCTCTACTGAAAGCACTGGCCAAGCCTCGATGACAAGACGTAATTCGAGGTCGCTTTCGGCCCCGATTGCCGCATCAAACGCAACTGCACCGCATTCTGTCGGGATTCGATAGGGTACTGTTTCGCGGCACGTTACGATCGATCAGCTACCTCACTGGCATGGACAAGTTTTTGAACGTGCATGGCGTTCTGTACAAGCATTTTGGACGCTTTGCGGAACGGGTCTCGAACAAGATCAAAGAGCACGCCCATCAATTCGCAGAGAAACACGAGCGGCCTTTCCACTACCTGCAGTCCCTGTCAGACGTATTCCCTCCGCCGAGATCGAGAAAGCAAACGGTTGGTGTTGACCCCGGCCCTGCGGAAATGCCTGTTCCTTTACTTCTACTTTGTCGATCGCGAATTCGGCTTGATGCACGTGCGACTGCAAACGTGGCTGCCGATGTCGATCCAAGTCTGCCTCAACGGACGAGAGTATCTGGCTCGCCGGTTGGACAAGGTGGCGATGGTAATGGCGGCGGCGTCTTTGGTCAGCAACAAGATCAACACGGCGTTTGTGGAACGTCAGAACAGGACCGACCGCAACCGTAACGGTTGGAAAACTCGCAAAACCTACTGTTTTTCCAAGGATTGGAACGTCCATGATGCGGTCACCTACTTCACCATGTATACTTACAACTTCTGTTGGCCGGTACATACGCTATGGCAACGCGGTCACGATGGCCAATGAGTGCCACGAACCACTGCCATGGCCGCCGGCCTGACCGATTACGTCTGGCCCCTCTCCGAATGACTAGCCTTTCCATCTGTACAACGTGAATAGGACACAAGGCAAAAGTGCGGGAGAACCCAATTTCAAAATCGAATCAACAACAATTCCAACTCACTCCTTAATCTGCTTTCGCCCTGGAGAGCTTACTAATGACAAACGAAGCTCAGACCTTGCGCCACGAAGTTTGGAAAAGGAGGATAACGAACATGACGTGAGTTTGAAACCTTTTGCAGGAACCCTGCGGGTAATCAAGCCCGTCCGGTAGAGCAGGGCAAGAGCACAATTTGGGTTCCCCAGGAACGTGGGAGATACTGCTGTCTCCACGGAAGCAATCCCGGCCGGTGGAGCCCAGATTACTCAACCGGTCCGAGCAGCTTTTCCAGGTGCCACAGCGCGCCGGTGGCGTAGGTTGCGTTGAAGGCGTTTAGCTCAAACGGTTCGTTGTGGATATACGCCAGGCCGACCGACCAGGTGTCCTGGCGGAGCAGTTCGGCCAGTTGCTTGGCCTGGGCGAAGTGGCGGCGGGCCTCGTCGAGCTTACCGGCCCGGCCCAGTTGAAACGCCTGGACGCACTCGCTGTAGTAGGCCAGCGTTCGCTCTGCGTAGGTGAACGTTCGCTCATCCTCGGCGATTCGGGTTTTGATCCGCTCGGGCAACTCAGCGGTCGTCGCCCGGTCGATCAGTTTGCGGCAGATCTTGCCGTGCTCGACCATCTCCAGCAGCGTTGGCGCGTTGCAGGTGACGCCCGGCTCGCGCTTGTAGCGAAAATCCGGCTTAGGGAACAGGTTCTTCGCTCCGGCGTTGAGCGCGTATGCCAGGGTGCCGCTCCAGCCTTTGATCGGTTCCACATTCGAGAGCATCTTTTCCAGCGACTCGTAGAAGCTGCGCATGGTGTCGGCAGCCGGGCCGTAGCGCCGGGCGAAGTAGTCTTTCCACAGTACCTCGCAGTCTGTATCCACATCCCAAAGCTGCCGGGCCATCTGGTAGTTGGTCAACGATTTGCTGCCCCAACGGCCCGTGGTCACGTGCATGTATTGAAACTGCTGTGCGCCGACCTTGTGATAGTAAGGAATGTCATGGGCCATGCTGTGCATGAAACAGATGGGCAGCGACTTGTAGCGTGAAACGTTGTAGTATTCGCCGATAATGAATCCGCCCCGGTAATGCCGCTTCGGGTCGACGGCCCAACTGTGGAGCAGCCGTTGATAACGTGCGTTGCGGGTGCAATCGGGATTGTCGAACTTGTGAACGTAGCAGCGCGAGATGGGGTAAAACGTGGCACAGCAACTCCCGTAATCGAAATCGGCCGGCAGCGGTCGCGTCGGCGGCTGAAGCACGTCGTGGTAAACCAGAAAACGGATGGCGATAGGATGATGGATTTTGCCTTCCGCCCGGGCCTTCTTGATTTGTTGGTTGAAGCGATACACCAGCAGGAGGTTACGGTCGGTAGGGGTGCCCAGCGCCTTGCACTTGGGACACTGACACCACTTTCCCCCGTCCAGGGTCCAGAAGTTGACCACCTCTGCGCCCTGATACCGGCCGTCGATGAGCGCCTGGACGTAGTTCTTCACGAACTCCGTACAGGCGTCGGCGTTGGACGTACAGAAATTGGTGCCGACCGATTTGCCAACGCCCGGAATGCGGTGGTCCTTCTCCAATGGGTACCACTCGGGATGGGCCTCGAAGTACGAAAGCTTGCCATCTTTGTCGGCATCGCCCTGATATTGCTCGCTGACCGGGTATGGGTCTTTGGGCTTTTGCTCATCGTACTGGAAACGCGGATGGTTGTAGGGATAGGCCGCCACGGGGCTGAGGAACAACCACTCTGCATCGTGCATCCCGCAGCCCGAGTGGATACCCAGCTTGCGCATCAGCGGCTCGTGGGACCGATTGATATGCCAGTCGTTTAGCCTGTTACGTGCCATCCACAGAAAGAAATCGGTATCGCCGCGCTCTTCGTAGACATAAAAACCCCGGGTAAGGAACGATGGACGTTCGGTCACGTCGAACTCAGGCTGCCACCGTGCGCGGGGCACGTCCTCGTGGAACTGCTCCGGGCCGAACCAGCGGCAGCCCATACGATACAGCAGGTCGTAAGCGCCATAGAGCGTGCCCATGCGGCTGCCGCCGGCGATCAGCGTTGCCCGACGGCCGTCGACCGTGCCGCTCTTGATGCGGTATCCTTCCGGTCCCAATTCGGTTAGTTGCTTCGCGTCGACGCCCAATGCCGAGGCCAGACACCGGCTGGCGGCGTTGGAAGTCGGGCCGCCGACGAGGATCAATTCGCCGCCCGGCGTCGTGTCGTCGTCGACAATGGCGAAGTCGTCACGGCGGCCGGTTATCTTGCGTAGATAGCGTTGCAATTCCAGGGCGGCAAAGCATTCGGCGCACGCTGTATCGTCGGCAGTGTCGGCGTCAAGCCAGTTCACGTCGGCCTCGCTATGGCCTGCGATTTGGGCTGAGGAGTAACGACCGAAGTCGACGACAATGGTTGTCTCCGCATCCGCTGATCCAATGGTGACTCGCACGTCACGATGCAGAATGGCGGCCAGGGTTTGCATTTCTTTACGCCAATTGTCAATCGTCGGTGCGACTGGGAAACGGCGGCCACGACGCCAGTCGCCGATGATCCAATAGCGTAGCATGCCATCGGAGAAGTCGCATTGCAAACGCCGCTCGGCGGCAAGGTCGATCACCTTCTTCAGCTTGACGGGAGGGACGATCAGACCGAGGCCTACCTCACCGATGCTGTTCTCCTGCCAGCCCCAGGCTCCCAAACAGCCAAGCGATTTGTCGACGAAGCTCTTTTCGTGGGGCAACTTGGTCAAACCGGGGGCAAGAAGCATAGATTGCCCGGCCCCATCGGCCGCCACGCGGATTTCGCTTTCCTGGTGCTCGGCGTAAGTGATGCACAGGATCCGCAAGGAGAGGTCCGGTTTGTCGGGGATGATATTGGCCACCTTGATCTCGACCGCTGCCCGGATAGGTCCCGAAACGAGCATCCGCTTGGTGAACTTCAAGGCCCCTTTGCAACCGGGGTTCCGCACGATCCAGGCTCGGTCACCTGCGTACAACGTCAGACCGCCGAGCCCCGAAGTATTGCCCACGTGCAACGCGTCCATACCCCATTCCAGTTCATGGTGGTAGTCGTCGTTTTTCCTCAAGCCAATCAGCCACTCGACCTTTTTGTTGTGGTTGTACTTGTGCTTGCCGAAGAAATCGAAATGGCCTTCATAGGTTCGATACCCTGCAAAAGTGGATTCCCAGGCGATGTTCACCTTCGACGGGAGCCAGTTCCCCCACGTCCCGGTCTTATTGGCAAAGTGCTTGTCGCGATTGCCCGTCGGCGAGTAATAGAGATAGTAGGTTGCCGGTGCGTCCGCCGCTACGTCAGCGAGGAAAGAAAGTTCTTTGCCGGCCGAAACGTCGATCTGGTCAACTTGGTGTGGTATTTCAAGCCAATCGATCCAGCGGTCGGGCGCGACGACGGCGCAGTTGTCTGGGTTGAAATTGTCGGCAACTGCCCGAAGTTCTTTGACGCTCAACACAACCGGCAAATGGTCGCGTTGCGGGCCGCCTGTGTTGTCAATGCAGATCGGGATGCGATTAGTAAACGACTCAAATCGGGCCGGCAAAACAACCTTCGCGTCGGGAGCCAGGTTCTTGAGTACAAGCGCCGCGGCGTCGGCGTAATTGCCGGCGGCATAGACGGCTTCCACTCCGTCCCACGCCTGATGTTTTCCGAACTCCCGCTTCAACGCATACAACAAGCGATCCCGAATGAAGTCCACGTAGTATCGTGCGCCGGCCGGCGTACTCCGCATCCTTGGTCCCAGCCGTGGCACCGGATACCACAATTGAAGTTTTGTGAGGAAGAACGTTTCCACCGGGTCCGGACTAGTGAGCCGGTCGCCCAGTACCGTCTTGGCCACATCGATGAATCGTTGGCTCTCTGCCAGAACCTTGGTTAGTTCTTTCTTGTAGAACGTCGAGATGACCTTGTATTCCAGCTTGATCTCGCGAACGTCCTTGCCCTTCATTTTCCAGTCGAACTCGGGCTTACCGTCGGCATCCAGGTCGATCAGCCGCCGGTCCAGGATTCCGTCCTTGTTTTCGTCCAGATAGGTGTACACGGCATCCATCTTGCCGTCGAGGTCGTAATCCACGCGGAGTTGGCCCTCTGCGGCCCCGGTCGCCAACAGATGCAACCGGTGGTCGGTCGGATCGTAGTACAGACGCAGCGGGTTTGCTGGATTGAGGCTGATTTCACAGCGCTTGTTCAGACTGTTGGCGCCGCGAAAGACCCCTTCCCAGCGTTCGTAGGGCTGCTGGGGGACAACAACGTTGGCGTTCATCTCGTCCCACGTAATGCTGGCCTTGGCCCACGGCGATTGTTGAACGAATTTCCGCAACGCATCCCATCGGAGCACGCGTTGTGTGGGAATTCCGCGCAACTTGGTGGCGAAGGTGATCTCATCGTTGAGCTTCACCTCTGAACCCAGATCGCTCTTCTCGGCCCATGCCCAGACGGCAAAATCGTAATCGTAGGCCCGGCGCCCGTACGCATCGCCGTCCGCGTCGATGCTGTATCTGAGGAAATCCATTGTGTCGTTCCGACCAGAGCAACGCACAGTGACCTCGCTGCACCCGTCCCCATCCGGATCGTAGAAAACGAACGGGTTCTCAAACGCGCTTAGCCAGCGGTCGGAATCTGCCTGCAAGCCGAAACTGACGAACGTCTCATCGCCGCTGAAATGGCAACGGTGCTGACATAAGTGTTGGATATAGTTCCAGTTGACGTTGTACCACAGCAGGTTGTCGTCGCCGTCGTCATAGGCCCACCATACGCGAAGCGTGTCCTTCTTCAGAAAATCACGATCTTTGGGATTCCAGTAGTAAATGCCCATTTCGTCCACGTCACCATCGCCGTCGTTATCCTGATAGTCGGTGACGGAGTCGACCGTTCCATCCGCGTTCCAGTCGGCGATGTAAAGGTCGTTGTCAAGGTCGGGGCGTCCGTCTTTATCCAGGTCGCCGTCCTCGTCGATAACGCGAATCAACACGGGCCGTTTCGTATGGCGGGCGGCCGTGTCGATGTACCAAACCTCGTCATTCTTTCCATCGCCGTCGCGGTCGACCAGCAGCCGCTTGCCCGGCGGCAGCGCCTTGACTTTAGCCACACGGGCCGGATCCAGCTTGACCGCGTCGCCGAACACGCGCTCGAACATCGCCTGCTTCGCGTCGTCGTCGGCAACGGCGGGTGCACAGATCGACAATATCAACGTGGCGACGATCAATAAAAGGCCGACCTGCAGGCTTGTATGCTTTGCTTTTGGGAACGTCATGATCCATATCTCCTTCAGCGTGTCAGGAATGTGGTAGGTGGTTCGTGATGAAAATGGGTGTGCTTGAATCTACTTTCGCGGCGGGAGGGTAACCGAAGGCTCCGGGAGGGAGAATTTCCGTACTCGAATGTCATCCAAATAGAGCGTCGTGCTCCAGACCCTCGCACCGACTGCCCCACGGGCCAACTCGTCATCTTGCGTATCCACCAATACTTCTCTGTCAAGTACAAACTGCAATCTATCCCCAAATGCCCCGAAGCTCCACTGTTGCCAGACCTGCTTGGTGCTGGTCAGTTTGTTGCCTTTGGCCAAGCGCGCCCATCGACCACGGTATTTGAACACGTTCCCATGACCATACGGCACGCCGGCACCGTATAAGCAGGGACCGTCGCTGATTCTCAGGGCCAACATAGGATGTTGCCTGGCCGGCGGGCCGGTCCTTGCCTTAGCGTCGATGGCCACGTTGTCCATGCTAAGGCCCTTTATTCGTATGGTGCTGTCAACTTTTTCAGGTTGCGTAACCATTGAGGAATTTTCCCGGCATGTGGCTCGGCGAGTAGGAGAGGTCCATTTTCTTCGCACCCGGCAGCGTTTCGCCGTACCAGTAAAGCTCTACGTCGCGCGTTTCGGGAGGGACCCTGGCGTCGCCGTAACACCAGAAAACGCGGAAGTCTCCTTTCTGATGGTTGAACACGGTCTTGACGTAATTGTGCGAGTATTTCGAGCCGGAAGTAATGTGCTTCGTATTGGTCCACGTCTTTGCTCCGTCGGTCGATTGCCACTCGTCGATGTCGCCTCCATCTTGGTAGGGCTGCGAGGGTGTGGTGGGCAGGTAGGCCCGAATATCTCCGTCGGCAAGGACCACCAACGAGCCGGCGTCGTACATGTGATCGCACTTGGCGATCTCGTGGATGCTCCATTTGCCGCCCCTCAGCACTGCCACCCGCCACTCGCAATCATAGGTCAACGTGTTGGCATCAACAAACAGGATGTACGGATTCCCCTTCGAGTCCAATTGGATGTCTTTGAGCCACACCCCGCGGTCCGGCACGTCGGACTTGAATATCCTCTCGCTTGTAGGCTCTGTGATGGGCAATTGGTGCGTGCTTCCGTCACTCTTCTTCCACGTGTAGCCGCCGTCGTCAGAGTACGCATAGAAGACGTGGTATCGCTGCCACCAGTCGCCTCTTGTGACAGACCAGGCCATGTGTACTTTTCGCGGGTACTCGCCGGTCTCGGCGATCGTCACCGCATAGAAGCCGTTCTTGGGGGGCGATGAGGCAATGATTTCGGGCTTGGACCATGTTTTGCCGCCGTCGCGTGACCGGACGCACGACTCCGTTGCATTGTGCGTGCCGCCCCCCCGATAGAAGACGCTGATCTCACCCTTCTTCAACTCCCACGGCTGAGGGTAGGAAGACGCTTCCGCGACAACGCCCATCGAGACCCACTGCGAGATGTCGTAGGGCCGAGCCGATTTTTCCAGATGTGTCGGCGAGCAGTGTGAACGATAGAACACATAGATGTATCCGTCGTCGTCAATCAGCAGGTGGGGGTTCTTGTGCGCGTCCATGTCGGGGTTCGCGGCAACCACCACGGCGTGATCGAGAGTCCTGCTCTTGTGGTCGTAACAACATATCGTCGGCGAGTTGTCCGCGTTTCCGAAAGCGAAGAAGGTTTTGTCTTCTGACGGGGCATAGATCGCCATGGGCCTGGTCCATGCGCAATAGGTGGCGTGGGCGCCGCCATAAACCGTTTTGGCGGTGGGGGAAACTCTTCGCTTACAACCGCTATAGTGCCATATGCCGCCCGGTTTGCCAAAGTGATCAACGTATGGGGTGTACTCGAAGCCTGGGCTGCCCATGACGACTTCCCACTTATCGCGTGCCGCCCCGCTTTCGCAGTCGTCAAAGAACTCAAAGGTGCCCGGCCCGTCAGAGGCTGAATCGGCCGCCGGGTTTCCATAGTGCACGTGAATGGTCTTGATGGCTGAAGCCGGCACGTCGGGCACCCTTACCCAAACCACGGCTCTCTTATTCGGCGCATCGTACTGCTGTATCCAATGAGGCAGGAGCGTCTTGCCGTCGGCATCCGTGAACCGGAGGTCCCGCCCGTCGGGCAGGGTCTTGGTGAAATCGAAGTTCGTGGAATTCAGAATCACTTTGACCTGATAGTCGGACAAAGGACTCTTGCCCGCCGAATTGTCGACGGCAACGGCAACTCGGTGCTGCCATCTCGAAGCATCCCAAGCCGCCTTTTGGGCCGTCCGCTCCTCCGCACCGGCTCTTCCACACAAAGCAACAGACACAACCACAGCGACATGAATCGCACTGACTTTTCTCATTTGACTTAACCTTTCATCGTGGCGGCTCATGACCAGAGCCTGGAAATCGGTCATTGTCAACAGGCCTCAGGTGGGACACGAAGGCCGTTGCCGTTATTCAAGGCGAATATCGATTTCGTTTCGCTGTGTGGGCCGGACGACAACCGTGACTGTGGAGGTGTCGTAGCGACTATACTTCCTGGGGATCAGCGACTCGACTTCCGGCGCGCCCGTGTAATCGACGCCGCCTTCAACGTTTGGATCGGGGCGGCCTCCTTGGCTCGGCGGCATGGCGACCACCTGAACCAAGTGCTCCCCGGAGACGGCCTCAAGCCGGTACCGGCCGTTTTCGCTGATCGGAGCCGGTTGGCTCGACGGACCGTCTTTGGATACGAACATCACCATACCCAGCGGCAACGGTTTTCCTTGGTAGGTAACAGTGCCGGTCACCGGGTACATTTCCGGCCCGGATTGCCCGCAGCCGGAAACCAGCAGTGCAAGCACAAGCAACATCGCGATATTCTGCTTCATGGCAAGCTCTTACGGTGACCAGTCATTGACTTCCCCGCCGGCGATGGTCGCCAAGTCCTGATATATCTGCAAATTGATCGTTTCATCGATGAAGTGGACACTGCCGTCGGCAAAAACGAACTGCGCTTCGCCCGGATGCCGGCTGCCGAAGTAAAGATCGTTAAACTGACACGTTCTCTGTTCTACGGAGTAGCCCGGCGGGGCGGGCCAGTACCAAAGCACCTCGGGATCGGAGTTGATCGGCCATTCAACGTTCTTCGCGGAAAAAACGCACATGTGGCTGCTTGGGGTGCCGTAATCGGTGGCGCCTTTGGTCCACGACCGCAGGTTGTACGTCCGCTCACCGATGGCCATCGTGTTCGAGGTGCCGTCACTGATGTCGGCAATGCGCGTACGACTGTCAAGGTAAAACACACCATCGGTGTAATACTCGCCACACTTTGCGCCACCCGGGCTGACGACATTGTTATTTCGCCCGGCGCCCATCACGCCCACGTAGTTGGTCGTCCGCCAATTCTCTTCGACGGGACAAGGGTCGATCGACTCCTGACCGTCGCTGGGGCAAGTGTGTGCAGCGATGCTCAGTCTGCCCAATTCGCTGTTGATCCCTTGGGTGATGGGTATTGTGGGGTCGAACTGTTCGTAGAAAACGTTCTCTTCCAGGTATGGCAGGAGCGAGACAAGCAAACTTGCCCCCTTTCCGCCACCGCATCGGGCAGCGCCGGGCGGGAACAACCCCAGCGCCGCGTGGTAGTTGTGCATCGCCAGGCCGATCTGGTTGAGATTATTGGCACACTGCATTCTTCTGGCCGCCTCGCGGGCCGCCTGCACTGCCGGCAGCAGCAACGCAATGAGGATGCCGATGATGGCGATTACGACCAAAAGCTCGACGAGCGTAAAACCGTGTAGGGGCCGGCGGAAGGTATACTTCCGCTGTGTGTTCCTCATTTTTCGACCCCTAACACGGAGACATTTATCATGTCCGAAACTATTGTAGCTTACCGGTCGTTCGTCGGCGTTGACTTGCACAAGGAGA
>DAOWNK010000340.1 GCA_030642635.1 Pirellulales bacterium | reverse complement strand
CGTTGTGCCGCGAGATGATCCAGGATAAGGTCATCGAAGCATTCGAGGAGGAAAAGGCTTGCTCGCAGTTGCCCGGCTACATGCCCAGATACGACGACTTCGACCAACCGGAACCGTCTAAGCCGGAACCGTCTAAGCCGGAACCGTCTGAGCCGGAGCCTGTAAAAGAAAAACCGGCTGTCGAACCGGCACGGCTACAGGACGCCGAAGAGCCTCGCGGCCCGCACAAGATTCCCACCAGTCAGCCCCAAACCACTCAAAAGGAATCGGACGATGACGGCTTCGGGGCGGGAATCTTTTAGTAGAGTTTAGCCGCCGCGTCTACGCGGCGAAATTCACCGACGTGGGCGTCGGTGCTAAACGTGATAAATAAGTGGAGGTGAAGGGAGTCGAACCCTCGACCTCAGCATTGCGAACGCTGCGCTCTCCCAACTGAGCTACACCCCCGGACCGTACTGGCATATTCTATTGACCGTTCTGTCGAATGTCAAAGGGGGTAAAATCAGCCGCTTGCGGCTTAGCAGCCCGTTAGTACAAGTGCACTGCTAAGCCGCAAGCGGCTACTCCGCCCCTAAACTGTGCAAATACGCCGACCTCTGCCGCCGGGCGCCCAACCGTCGGGTAATCTCTTGCCATTGCTCGGATGCTTGCTGTAGTGCCTCGGACGATGACTGCTCGCCCCGGACGGCCGATCGAACCGCCGTGTCCAACGCCGAAATGTACTCCGAGCGGCCTGGTATCCGCAAGGCAGACAGCCATTGCTGATGCTGCAAGGTCGCCTCGGTCACTGCGGCGTACCGTGCCGCAGCCGACGCCGATACCGGCTTTTCCACCCACGAACCCGGGTGTTCTATGTGCGAGCGGCGAAAAAGGGTCGTCGACTCGCTGACCGCACATACCTGCGTGCTGAACCGGCGGCCGGATAACCACCGGAGCAACTGCGTCACCGGCAGCGGATGATCGGACCCCGCCGCGACCACTCCAACTCGACCGGCTATGGACAACAGCGGCACGTGATGCCGCTGGTCGTTCGGCCGATCTTCCCACGTCCCGGTGCCAAAGTTGTAAACCTGCTGCGAGCCGGGCAACTCGGCAAAACCGACTGCAATGTTTTCCTCGACTGAGGGCTTGGCGTTGAGCCTGGCGGCGGCGGTCGGCCAACTCAGCGCCATGCCGCACTCGCCACGCCAGAGTGCCGCGCGCACCGCCGCCGGGTCATATTGAAGTTGCTCCTTCGGCCCGAGTCTTGCCGCTGCGAGGAGTTCTTCAAGTGCACGGACGAACGGCTCGCCGGCCACGAGCGGTTCCATCGTGTTGATATCGAACAGCGTCGAGTAATTGTCGCGGTGCTTGGCGTACGGCGCCGCCCTGGCAAGCAGCACCAGCGCCGCCCAACCCCGCCCCAACGGTTCGATTACACCGGACCATGGCGTAACTACTTGGGGACTGTCCCGAAAACCAAAATTACTGCGATCGGCCAACAATTCGGCCAGTCTTTGATATTCCGCCCAGGTCTGCGGCGGTCTGCGGCCGAGCCGCTCCAGCAGATCGGCACGACAGTAGCACACCAGCACTGGCGAGCCGAACGGCACGGCATAAATATCGGTCCCCCAAGCCGCCTGGCGCAATCCGAGCAACTCGAACACACCTGCCGATTGTCCGCCGTCGTGGCCCGTTGATTTTTTCGGCAGCGGGGCGATAAGTTTTCGCTCGGCCAGCGCACCGAGCAGGTAAGACGGGCAGATCACGGCGTCGGCCGGCAACCGCTCGGCCTTGTTCAACTCCTCCTCGGTCGTCTGCTCGACCTGGAATTCGGAACCGGTTTGAGCTTCCCATTCACCCTGCAACCGCCCGACGGCGGCGGCCATGGCCGGATCGTCGACCACCAGCAGCCGCAATTTTACCCCGGCAAGCGGCGTGGAGTCAGGCGAACCGTTCGTACCGGCCTCCGGCCTTGGACACCCGGCCAAAGCCAGGCAGACGACGGCCGATAGTAGGCGGTATGCGGTATGTGGTAGTCGCTTGCGGCTCAGCATTTTTTTGCACAACACCATATTACACGAACCTTCCAAAGTATAACTGTACGCTCCGGACCGCCTCTGAGTCAATAGAATGCCAACATAGTTGGGCATGAACTACTGCTAAGCCGCAAGCGGCTTTTCCATTCGTCAAGCTCTAAAGTCTTGACAAACCTGTTCGTCTAGCCAAAAATCAAGGCCATAACGTTAGTGCAATTTCTCCAGAAAAGGAAAGAATTATCATGGAAAACGGAAAACTCGGAGTGGCCATACACGGGGTGGGCCAAGTGGCGGACGCCCATGCCGCCAGTTGGTTGAAAAATCCTCATGTCGAGATCGTCTCGGTAAGCAGCCGCCGTAAGGAAAGTGCGCAGCGGTTGGTCGACAAGTTCGAGCTTGACGCCGCTGTGCGAGACGATTTCGAAGAAATACTCCGCGACGACCGAGTAGATATCGTCAACCTAAGCGGGCCGAACCACGTGCACGCCGAGCAAGGTATCGCCGCCGCGGCGGCCGGCAAGCACATACTGATCGAAAAACCAATGTGCATCTCGATGGAAGAGAACCGTGCGCTTCGAGATGCGGTCGCACAAGCAGGCGTCAAAAGCGTCGTCAGGTTCGTGCTGCGCT
>DAOWNK010000053.1 GCA_030642635.1 Pirellulales bacterium | reverse complement strand
GTGTATCGACTTGTGCCAGTCGATCCTCGGGCCAGAGCGACGAAGGCGTGGGGCCAGCAAACCGCTGTTCACCCAGGTTCTGACTCCTCGGCAGATCGTCGGGCGGCTCGACCAGTACGTCATCGGACAGGACCATGCCAAGAAGGTATTGGCCGTGGCCGTGCACAGTCATTACAAGCGGCTGATGCACGGCATCGGCGGTCCGGACGTCGAGATCGACAAGTCGAACATCCTCTTGATCGGTCCGACCGGTTCCGGCAAAACGCTGTTGGCCCAAACGCTCGCACGAATCCTCGACGTACCGTTCGCCATCGGAGACGCGACCACATTGACCGAGGCGGGCTATGTGGGCGAAGACGTCGAGAACCTGCTGCTGAAACTACTCCATGCCGCAGACTTCGATCTGGACGTGGCGCAGCGCGGCGTGCTCTACATCGACGAGATCGACAAGATCGGAAAGACCAGCCAGAACGTCTCCATTACACGCGACGTTTCCGGCGAAGGCGTGCAGCAAGCGTTGTTGAAGATGCTCGAGGGCACCGTGGCCAACGTTCCGCCGCAGGGTGGACGCAAACATCCCGAACAGCAATACATCCAAATGGATACCAGCAATATCCTGTTCATCTGTGGCGGGACGTTCGTAGGCCTGGACGACATCATCGGCAAGCGGTTGGGGAAACGCACCATCGGATTCGGACAGATCAAGGCCGTGCACGACGACCTCGAACTGGGCGAATTGCTGCAACAGGCCACAAGCGACGACATACTCGAGTTCGGCCTGATTCCGGAGTTGATCGGCCGGCTGCCGGTGCTTTCCGCCCTGAGCCCGCTCGATTCCGACGCCTTGGTCCGCGTGCTGTGCGAGCCGAAAAACGCCCTGGTAAAGCAATACCAGGCATTGTTCTCCATGGAGGACGCAGAGCTTGGGTTTACCGACGAGGCGCTGCGCGCGATTGCAGATCGGGCGATGGAGAAGAACACCGGCGCCAGGGCGCTGCGGTCGATCATCGAAGACGTGATGCTCGATATCATGTACGAGTTGCCGGACCAGAAAGGCGAAAACAAGTATCTGGTTACCAAGGATATCGTCTACGGCCGCGAGCATCTGTTCCCGATTCCGGAGCAGAAGACTAAGAGCGCGTAGCGCCGCTTGCCAACTTCCGCAGCACCTCGATCCCACGCTCGATTATCACGTCGTCAGCCGCGTACGAGATTCGGAAGTGCGTATCGCGGCGGCTGAAGACCGCGCCGGGGATAATCAACAAATTGTGCTCGATCGCCTTTTCGACTAACTCCGTGCCCGTGCCCCAGGGGACCTTCGGAAAGACGTAAAACGCACCGCCGGGTTTGACAATTTCGTAACGGTCGGCAAGGCCCTCTACAACCATGTCGCGCTTGCGGTGATAGGCGGCGATCTGTTCGCTCATATCGACGTCCATCGCCGCGACCGCCGCCCATTGGAACGGTTGCGGGGCACAAACGAAACTGTACTGTTGCAGCTTTATCATCTCGCGGATGATCGCCGCCGGTCCATGGGCAAAACCCAGCCGCCAGCCTGGCGCGGCATGGCTCTTGCTGAATCCGTCCACCACCAACGTGTTGGGATTGTACTGGGCCGGTGAGACCATCGGTTTATCGTAGCAAAACTCGCCGTATATCTCGTCGCTTATTAGCACCACGTTCCGCTCGGCCGCCAGTTCCGCCAGGCAGCGGACCTCGTCGCGGTCGGCCGTCGCGCCGGTCGGGTTGCTCGGGCTGTTGAAAATGATTGCCTTGGTCCGAGGTGTGATCGCCTTGGATACTCTGTCCGGGTCGATACGGAAATCCGGATAAGTATCGACGTAAACCACCTTGCCGCCGGCCACCGCCGTTAAGGAATCGTACATCACGAAGTACGGGTCGAAGACGATCACCTCGTCGCCGGGGTTCAGCAACACCAGCAGCGCCAGCATCAACGCGCCGCTTGTGCCGCAGGTGATGAACACCCGGCGGTCGTCGTGGCCGTACTGACGGTCGATCTGTTTTTGCAGTTTTTCGCGCAGCACCGGCACGCCCTGCGATAGCGAGTACCCGTTGCGGCCGTCCTGGATAGCGTTGATCGCGGCACGACGCACCTCTTCTGGCACGTCAAAATCCGGTTGTCCGATCGACAGATCGATCGGGTCGGTCATCTTCGCACCCAACTCGAACACCTTTCTGATGCCCGAGGTGTCGAAACTCTTGGTTCGGTCGGCGAGCCAATGGTGTGTCATGGCGGTTGTTTCCTTGGTCGTTTAGATTTCTTTCCACGCCTTTTCGAGCAGATCGGCAATTCCCAATTCGGCGGCCCATTTTTCAAGGTAGGCACGGTCGAGATTGTTTTGCTGTATTTTGAGCACCTTAACAACGTCAAGCCACTGTCGTTCCGAAACTTCATCGCCCAGGCGGAACCATTCCAGCTTGCTAAGGATAATATCTTCTGCCGATGCGACGAAAAACTGCTCGGTCGGATTGTCGATGCTGAACTGTTTTTTCTGAATTCGCTGTAAAGCTACTAGATCGTACCGGCGGTCCTTAACGACGAAAATATCGACCTTGAACGATGTCGCCAAATGGATGAGATTAAAACAACGGCGGTGGGCGACGGCATCGGATACGGCTTGCAAGTTGACGTAGTACCGATTTTTTAAGGCATTGACCAGCGGAGCAGCATGTTCCAAAGCCATGTTCGCGACGAGGTCAACATCTTGCGTCATTCGCATGTGTCCATAGGCAGTCGTAGCTACCGATCCGCTGACGTAGTATTTCACCCCAAGGCGTTCCAGTTCCGCGACCACAGGTGTCATGGCCTTTATTGCGTCTGGTGATTGCATGATTGCCTCTGGTTTAAGTAATTGCGTAATCCTACGGCCAGTTCCTTGCCGTAGTGCAGCTCTACCCATAAAATGTCTATTTCTTGAGGACCAAGCTCCGGATTTGCTTCTGCGATCGCACGACGTGAAAGCTTAACGGCCATTGTCGTCGCTGACCGCATTCTCGTAATCCGCTCGGCGACGCTCATTTTGCGGATCAGTTCAATTTGAACTTTTTCGGCTTCGGGATGAGTGTCTGAAAGCACTTTACTACATCTCTTTGAATAAATCAGGATTGGGAATTTATTATCGACTTCCGCATGGAAATTGTCCAGCGCGGTTATACTCTGCACAGTCAAAAATTGCGGGTTTTGCAAAAACCAAAACGGCGACCCCTCGCCAGAGCTACTTTCAGACCGGTTTTTCGATAATTTCGAGTTTCTTGGAAGAAGCTGTTGCTTGACTTCGCCGCACCTGTAAATGATAATTAGTTTTGAATGGATAGTCGCCAGTTACTCATACATAGAAAGGTTATATTATGACAGCCGAGACAACACGACGCACATTTATCAAGCGGGCCGCTGCGGCTGGAGCAATCGGACCGTGGATTCTCTCCGGCAAGGTGCGCGGCGGGAACGGTCGGAAGTTGCGCCATGCGGCGATCGGCACAGCTAGGCGTGGGGAGCAGGACCTTGCGTATTTCATCACCCATCCGGACATCGAGATCGTTGCCCTGTGCGACGTCGACCGGAATTTCCTGAAAGCGGCTGCGAAACGTCACCCCGATGCGAGGTTGTACCGCGATTGGCGCGTGATGCTTGAAAAGGAAGGCGACCGGATCGATTCGATCAACGCCACGGTCCCGAATCACATGCACGCGCCCATCTCGATGACGGCGCTTGAAATGGGCAAACACGTGTACGGCTAAAAGCCGCTCACCCACAGCATCTGCGAGTCGCGCAGACTTGCCGAAGAAGCGGCCCGCAGACCAGAGTTGGTTACACAGATGGGTGTCCAGAGTAATTCGGCCGCCACGGTCCGCACCGCTGTGGCTATGATCCAGTTCGGGGTCATCGGCAAAATCAAGGAGGTGCACTCGTGGGACATCGTCCGGTTCCATTATACCGGCAACTTCTCCGATCCGCCGACGCGGCGCCGCCCGAACCGTGCGGACGAGATTCCCGACTCTCTCGACTGGGATCTTTGGTTAGGCGTAGCGCCACAGCGGCCTTACGTCAAAGACTTCTACCATACCCGATGGTGGCGTCGCTGGCACGACTTCGGCGGCGGGGCACAAGGCGACATGGGCGGCCACATGATGGACGTAGTGTTCACCGCCCTGGAATTGAGCTGGCCGAAATGGATCATGAGTCACAGGACCCCTCCCTACGAGGAGACCTACTCGCCAAACAACAAAATCCAGTACCGCTTTCCCGGCACGAAGTACACCACCGGCGACATCGACTATTACTGGTACGATACGGGCCCGGTGGACGCCAAAAGCAGTTGGCCCATTGATCAGAAAAAGAAACTCCCCGGCGACGGTTCGATGTTTGTCGGCGAGAAAGGTTATATGTTTCTGCCGCATGGCGGCATGCCCCAGCTACTGCCGCGCGAAGAGCTAAAAGACGCCGCCAAGGAGTTTGACGCGCAGGTCGGCCGGGTGGAGGGACAGATGGTGGATCACTATCACCGGTTTATCGACGCCTGTCTCGGCAAAGGCACAACCACCACGCCGTTCGAATACTCCGGCAACTTGACCGAGAGCATCCTGATGGGTACGGTCGTCAATCGTTTCCCAAAGGAGAAACTCGTTTGGGACGCCAGCGCGCTGGAATTCAGCAACAAGCCGGAGGCCAACCGGTATCTTCGCCGAACGTACCGCGACGGCTGGCATGTGAAAGGACTCGGATGATCAACGTTTTGTAATAGTTCCACCCACTACTTTTCCATCACGACACTCAGGAGCCACCACGATGAAACCGAGCATGATTTTCGCCACGTTGTTTTTCTGCATCGCCACAATCGGTCCGACGAGCCATGCGGCCGACGGCGTCAAAGCCAAGGAGGCGCCGCACGTCGTCTTCTTCGTCAGCGAAGACCCGAACAACTACGAGGCCACCAAAACTATACCCGTTTTTGCGAAGATACTGCACGATAGCTACGGCTGCCGATGCACGGTGCTTGAGGGCGAAGGCGAACCGAACGCATTCAAGTTTCCTGGAATGAAAGAGGCGGTTCGGACGGCCGACCTGCTGGTGGTGTTCTTCCGGCGTCGGGCGTTGCCGACCGAACAGTTCGAGTTGATCCGTACACACCTGGCCGCCGGCAAACCGCTGGTGGGAATCCGCACGGCCAACCATGCTTTCTCGGTTAACGGCAACGTTGCCGACGGACACGAGAAGTGGTGGGAGTTTGTGCCGGAGGTACTCGGCTGCAAAAACCGCGGTTACGGCTCCGGCAAGTTGGGCATCGACGTGGCCGTAGTGCCCGAGGCGGCAGGACATCCGATTCTGGCCGGCGTGAAGCCGAAGCGGTGGCACTCCGACGGCTCGCTCTACCTGGTCAAGCCGATCGACAAGAAGGCAACGGTACTGTTGACCGGGTCGGTCGAAGATAAAACAGAGCCGATCGCCTGGACTTATAACTCGAAAGGCAGCCGCGTGTTCTACACATCGTTGGGCTACCCGAGCGATTTTGATATGCCGCAGTTCCGTACGCTTTTGATCAACGGCATCTTTTGGGCCATGAATTTGCCCGTGCCGGACGTCCGGTAGGCAGCTACTCAAATTCCCACTTTACGTCGTCGCGTTTGATGCGCCGATAGAGAGTATCGCGTTCGACCGGCTGTAGTCCGGCCTCGGTAATTAGCGTGCGCATCTCGTCGATGGAGAGCGTTTGCGGCGACTGTGCGCCGGCTTCGTGGTGGATCAACTCGTAGTGGACCGTGCCGTCCAGGTCGTCGGCGCCGTAACCCAGCGCAGTCTGCGCAGTGCTCACCCCCAGCGAAACCCAAAACGCCTTGATATGGTCGAAGTTATCGAGCATCAGCCGGCTGACGGCAATCGTCCGCAGCGCAAGTAGCCCGGTCGGTTTCGGCAGATGGGCCAGCCGGGTGTTCGCAGGATGAAATGCCAACGGTACAAACGCCTGAAACCCGCCGGTAACGTCCTGTAACTGCCGCAAGGCGACCAGGTGGTCGATGCGGTGCTCCACTTGTTCCAAGTGCCCGTAGAGCATGGTGGCGTTGGTTCGGAGTCCCAGTTGGTGTGCCGCACGATGGATACCCAGCCACGTTCGCTCGTCAACCTTGCGTGGGCAGATTTGTTGCCGGACCTGCGGGTCGAAGATTTCTGCGCCTCCGCCCGGCATGCTGCCCAGCCCGGCACGAATCAGGTCTTCAATAACTAACCGGGCCGGCCGCTTGGTCATCTGTGCAAACCAGGCGATCTCGGTGGCGGTCCATGCCTTCAAGTGCAGGCGCGGATATGCATCGTGCAGTATCCGAAGGATATTTGCGTACCAATCGAACGGCATGTCCGGATGCACTCCGCCGACGATGTGCAATTCGGTGCAACCGGCCTCTGCCGCATCCCGGCCACGCGCCAATATCTCCTCGTCGCTCATGGTGTAGGCTCGCGGATCGTCAGCATCGCGGCTGTAGGCGCACAAGCTGCACCGATAGATGCAGACGTTGGTGGGATTCAGGTGCATGTTGAGATTATAGTATGCGATGTTGCCGCATTTGCGTTCTCGGACCATATCAGCCAACTCGCCGACGGCGTGCAAATCGACGTCGTCATGGTAGAGGAACTCTCCGTCGACGGCAGAGAGCCGTCGGCCGGCTTCTACCTTCTCGCGGATCGCTTCGAGCTTGGATTGGATGGTTGCTTTGTTCATTGTTTTTAGCTGACAGCTTACACCAACAAATCCACCGCCCCAATCAGGAACAACCCGATGCTGACCACTGCGTTTACGTTAAAGAACGCACGGTTGACACGGCTTAGATCGTCTGGCCGAACCAGCGAATGTTCGTAAACCAACAACACGGCGAGCATTACAACGCCTGTAATGTAAATTGTGCCGAACGGTTTGTAAACCAGCGGCAGCATTAACAGTAAGCATATCATGCCAAGGTGACATACCCCTGCGATACGCAAGGCGCCGGCAACGCCGAACCGCCCGGGTATGCTGTGCAGTCGTGTGCGAACGTCGAACTCGGCGTCCTGGCAGGCGTATATCACGTCGAACCCGGCTACCCATAGCATGATCGCACCACCCAGCAACACCGGAGGCCATGCGAATATCTCACCCCGAACGGCCACCCAGGCCGCCAACGGGGCCAGCATCAACGCCGCTCCCAACCAAAAATGGGCAAGCAGCGTGAATCGTTTTGCGTAACTATATGCAAACAGAAATATCAACACCGGCGCTGAGGCATAAAGCGGAATACGGTTGTGCGGCAAGAAAAGCAGAGTGCTAAATATGAATCCCAACGAGCAAACCACCATAAATAACGCCACGATGCCTGTACTGAGCATCCCCGCCGGAAGGTGACGCGACCAGGTGCGTGGATTAAGTGCGTCGAGCCGCCGGTCGGCCAGCCGATTGAACGCCATGGCGGCACTTCGGGCGAACACCATGCACAGAAGAATCCCGACCAGGTCCCGCAGGCGAAACGGGACCGGCGGATCGC
The DNA here is from genome assembly GCA_030642635.1 of Pirellulales bacterium. Classification (GTDB taxonomy): domain Bacteria; phylum Planctomycetota; class Planctomycetia; order Pirellulales; family Thermoguttaceae; genus DAOWNK01. The sequence goes on along the minus strand of DAOWNK010000053.1, from coordinate 7,225 downwards.
TATGCACCCCATCCGACCAGGCCATCAACGCCGAGAGCATCGCCGGCGGCAACGCAAACAGCGTATGGCTGAACCGGATCATCTCCAGCAACTGGCGTGTGCGGTGTAGCATGGCTGGGGGCTAGGTGTTGGGGGCAACTAGTGGACAAACACAGTGGCACCGGCGTCCCGCCGGTGTGACGTAATTCGTGGCAACGCCTATACTTATGCACCACCGGCGGGACGCCGGTGCCACTGTGTTTTCCTTGACATTGCCACTAATTTAACGGTATTGTCCCCAGGCCCCTGACCCCTAGCCCCTTCCTAACTCCCCCAGCGTTTAATCAGCGAATTCTGGACCCCCAACTGATCGCAGATTCGCGATACCACGTAGTCGACCAGGTCGCGGATAGTCTTCACGCCGTGGTAGAACGCCGGCGAGGCGGGCAGGATGATCGCTCCGGCTTCCGTAGCGCGCTTCATGTTGTCCAACTGTATCAGCGAGAGCGGCGTTTCGCGGCACACTAACACCAACTTGCGACGTTCCTTCAGGTGCACATCGGCCGCACGGTGTATCAGGTTTGCGCTGGTGCCGTGTACTATGGCGCTAAGCGTACCGCCGCTACACGGACAGACGACCATCCCGTCGGTAAGGAACGATCCGCTGGCGATCGGGGCGGTCTGATCGCGGTAATGGCAGTAGTGTAGTTTGCCGGGCTGGCCGGAACCGACCGCCAACACGTTGCTGGAATCGCTTGAGATACCGGCCAACGAGCGAATCTTTTGGAGTTTCCGATCTTTGGGTTTCGACTTGCCGTCGAGCATCAACATCGACTCCTTGAATTTGTCCAGGTCGACCGCAAGGTTTAATTCCTGTTTTAGCACGATCTTGGCGGCGGCACTTATAGACAGATAGACGTCGCACCCGGCGGCCAGCAGCACTTCCAACAACCGGATCGCATACGTTGACCCGCTGGCGCCGGTGATCGCAACAACCATGTTCCGCTTCATTTTTCACCTGTGTATAACGAGACAATTCCAAAGGTAAATCGGCGGTATTTCACCTTGTGCAAGCCGGCGTGACGCATCCGCTGCATCATGGCCTCATCCTGTGGAAACCGGCCGACGCTGGCCGGAAGGTAACGATACGCCTTGAATCGGTTCCTGGCCAGGAGCTGCCCCACGCGCGGCAAGATGTGATGGAAGTAAAATTTGTAAACGGTCCGAAACGGCCACATGGTCGGCATCGAAAACTCCAACACCGCCACCCGGCCGCCGGGCCGGCATACACGAACCATCTCTTGCAGGCCGTCGCTGGGGTTGTTCACGTTGCGCAGCCCGAACGCAACGCAAACGATCTGAAACGTATCGTCGTGGAAGGGCAATTGTCGGGCGTCGGCCTCGATCAGCATGATTTGCTCGCCGATCTTTTTGCGCCGGCATTTTTTCTTGGCGCGTCGGAGCATCGGATGGCAGAAGTCTACACCGACGATAGACACCTTGTCGCGGTTTGCACGACGGTACGCCAACGCCAGGTCGGCCGTGCCGCAGCAGACGTCCAATATCGGGCCGTCGTTGGTCGGCGGCACCAACTTGACCATCTTGCGCCGCCATCGGCGATCGCGCCCCAGCGACAGTAGGTGATTAAGGAAGTCGTACCGCCGGGCTATTTGCCCGAACATCTGGCGAATTCGTTCGGATGGCCTGTCGATGATCATGTCTGTGATGCTTTCACTGCAAAGCCGCAAGCGGCAATTGCCCCGACATTAGTAAATTATAATCGACCGGTTCAAGAATTGCCAGCATCCCAAAGCCCTGCGACTGCGTCGTGGGGCATAAATTGTCTGGTTCGTTGAAAGCGAGCCGCGGGGCTTGTCCCCGCGCCAGTAGCGCGCCGGCATAAAGCCGGCGGCTCGCTACCCATCAGTACAGCCGTGTTGAGGCACTAGCCCCTGGCCCCTAGCCCCTGTATATTAAACGTGTTTATCAATTGCCCATCCGCCACCGTACCGGAGTGCCCACAACCATGGAAATGGACCAACTAGTCGCCCTATGCCGCCGTCGCGGATTCCTGTTTCAGTCGAGCGAGATTTACGGCGGGCTGCAAGGCTTTTGGGATTACGGACCGATGGGGGTCGAACTGAAACGGAACGTCCGCGAGGCATGGTGGCGCGACATGGTCACCTCGCAGGACAACCTGGACGTGTCGCCCGGTGCGCCAGCGGCATTCGAAATGACCGGCCTGGACTGTGCAATTATCATGCACCCGCAAGTATGGAAGTGCTCGGGCCATTACGACCTGTTCAACGATCACCTGATCGATTGCCGTGAGAGCAAACGTCGATACCGCTACGACCAGGTGCTGGGCCGTTGGGTCGAGGCGAAAGGTAAGCGGATTTTCGTGGCGTCCGACACTTCGGGAGAAGAAGCACTTGAACAGACACAACTCAAGGCGCTGAAGTTTTTCAACCTTCGCGCAAAGAAAGCAAACGAACTGAAATGGGAGGGCCCCTTGGTTCCACTTACAACCGTCACCGACTTCGACGACGTACTCGGGCCGGATGCCAAGGAACTGGGTACGCTGACCGAACCGCGTGAGTTTAACCTGATGTTCGAGACCAACACCGGTGCAGTCCGCGACGAAAACAGCCGGACCTTCCTACGCCCGGAGACCGCACAGGGTATATTCGTCAACTTCAAGAACGTGTTGGACAGCACTAGGGTGAAGGTGCCGTTCGGCATCGCACAGATCGGCAAGAGCTTCCGCAACGAGATCACTCCACGGAATTTTACGTTCCGCTCGCGCGAGTTCGAGCAGATGGAGATAGAGTTCTTCTGCCGGCCCGACACATCGGCCGATTGGTACGAGTATTGGCGAGACAGGCGATACCGGTGGTACGTCGAGTTGGGGCTTTCGAGCGACCGGCTGCGGCTGCGGGAGCACGACGCAGAGGAGCTAAGCCATTACTCGTGCGGCACGGCCGACATCGAATACGCCTTTCCGTTCCTCTCCGACGGCGAGTTCGGTGAACTGGAGGGCGTGGCGCATCGCGGAGACTTCGACCTGCGAAGCCACATGGAAGGCAAGTTGATCCGGCAAGGCGACGAGCTTGTCGTCGAACAGGACGAGCTTGGGCAGCCGAAGTATCGCGGCAGCGGCAGGGACCTTACATACTTCGACGATCAGACGAAGGAACGTTACACACCGCACGTGATCGAGCCGTCGGCCGGTGCGGACCGTGCGACGCTGGCGTTCCTGTGCGAGGCGTATACCGAGGACGAAGTGCCCGACGAAAAAGGAAAGCCGACCAAACGGGTATTCCTGCGGCTCCATCCCCGGCTGGCCCCGATCAAGGCGGCGGTGTTCCCGCTGGTCAAAAAGGACGGGATGCCGGAGATCGCACGTGAAATCTACAAGAAGCTGAAACCGCACTTCAACGTCTTCTACGACGAGAAGGGCGCCGTGGGCCGCCGATATCGCCGTCAGGACGAGGTCGGCACGCCGCTGTGCATAACCGTCGACGGCCAGACGCTCGACGACGGCACGGTGACCATACGCGACCGCGATACGCTTAAGCAGTGGCGAGTCGGCAAGGAAGACTGCACGGCCGAGGTGCAAAAGTGGTTAAGTCAGTAGTTTACAATAGCGTTTCTTGATCTCTTGATACTTGCCGCACGAGAGTTTGCCTTCGCGGCAGCCGCCGGCGCGGATGCACTTCGGGCCGGCGCCCTTGAAAACGGCAGGGCAAACGTCCTGGATAAGCGCCAGCATCTTTTCGGCCACTGAGCGTATCTCCCATTGGGCACGCTGACACAGGCGCTCCTCGAAAAAATGCAGCAGCTCCCGGGCGTTCATCGTGACCAGTATGGACGTTTCGCACGCGTTGGGCAGCACGTATCGGGCGTCCTCGTTGCTCGATTCGCCCTTGCGGCCCAGCGCGTTGTTCAGCCCGGCGTATCGTTCGGCGATCAGCACCATGGTCTGCTCGAAATACTCGACGGCGTCGATCGTCCGCCCGTCGAGCCGAACGGTTTTGCCTTGCAGTTGCGGCGGAACGATATAGTTGAACGAGTCTTGTGCGACGTAGCGTTGGCTGCGTTGCGAGTAGCTCGCCAGGCGGTGACGGACAAGCTGGTGCGTCATGGCACGCGAGACGCCGGTAATCAGAAACGTAAACGAGACGTGCTCGATCGTGCTCATGTGTCCCAAGCTAACCAGCTTTTGGACGAACTTTTCCGATTGCGTCCCGTCTTGTTGCAAAACGGAATCGGGGTCGTCGGAGTAACAGAGCTTCGCCGCAATCGCAACGGCCTCGTCCGGCTCGGGCGTTGCTCTGACCAGCGTGACTTGGGCTTCTACTGCGTTCATAAGTAAAGGTATTAGAATAACCCGACGATCTGTTCGTTTTCGTCGATATCGATCGACTCGGCCGCCGGCGCCTTGGGCAAGCCCGGCATGGTCATTATATCGCCGGTCAGCACCACAACGAACCCGGCGCCGGCCGCCACTCTCACGTCGCGCAGCGGCACGTCGAACTTCTTCGGCCGGCCCTTCAACCCCGGGTCGGTCGAGAGCGAGTACTGTGTCTTGGCCATACAGATGGGCAGTTTGCCGTATCCGGCGTCTTGCAGCCGCTGGAATTTTGCCCTGAGCTTTTTGTCGGCCAGCACGTCGGTCGCCCCGTATATTTCGCGGCAGATGATGCCCACCTTTTGCCAAAGCGTGCAGGTATCCGGGTAAAGCAGGCTGAAGTCTGTTTTGGTGTTCTCGACCACCTCGACGACGCCTTCGGCAAGCTGTTCGGCGCCTTCGCCGCCGCGTGCCCAGTGGTCGGCCTTGATTATCTTTACCGACAGGTACGCACACTTATCCTTGATGAACTCGATCTCTTCGTCGGTGTCGCTGGTAAAGCTATTTACGGCCACGACCACCGGCAGACCGAAGCGGTGTATGTTTTCGATATGTTTTTTCAGGTTCTCGACACCCTTGTCGAGTGCTTCGACGTTCGGTTTTTGCAGGTCCTTTTGCGGCACTCCGCCGTGGAGCTTAAGCGCCCGGACGGTGGCCACGATTACTACGGCGTCGGGGTGTATTCCCGCCTTGCGGCACTTGATGTTGAAGAATTTCTCCGCGCCCAGGTCGGCGCCAAAACCGGCCTCGGTCACCGTATACTCAGAGAGCTTGGTGGAGAGTTTCGTAGCGATCACGCTGTTGCATCCGTGTGCGATGTTTGCGAACGGCCCGCCGTGGATGAAGCACGGGTTGTTCTCCAACGTTTGCACCAGGTTCGGCTTGATGGCGTCTTTAAGCAGCACGGTCATTGCACCGTGTACGCCCAGGTCGGCGGCGGTGACCGGTTTTCGCTGGTGGTCGTATGCAACGACGATCCGGCCGAGCCGTTCTCTTAGCTCGGAGAGCGACTCGCACAGGCAGAATGCGGCCATTACCTCCGAGGCGACGGTAATGTCGAAACCCCCTTCGTGCGGCACGGAGTTAGAGATGCCGCCCAGCCCGACGATCACATTGCGCAGCGCCCGATCGTTCATGTCGATCACCCGCCTCCAGACGATCCGCCGAGCGTCGATCTTCAGCTTGTTCTCGTGGTGGATGTGGTTGTCCAGGCAGGCGGACAGCAGGTTATGTGCAAGCTCGATGGCGTGTATATCGCCGGTGAAATGCAGGTTTATGTCCTCCATGGGCACTACCTGCGCGTATCCGCCGCCGGCCGCCCCGCCCTTCATGCCGAAGCACGGCCCCATCGACGGCTCGCGCAGGCAGGCGGTGGCCTGCTTGCCGAGCCGGTTCAGCGCGTCAACCAGTCCGATCGTTGTGGTCGTTTTGCCTTCGCCGGCCGGTGTGGGCGTAATCGCGGTCATCAGGATCAGTTTGCCCGGTTTCGCATCGGCCACACGCTTGGCCAAATCCAGCGACACCTTGGCCTTGTATTTACCGTAGTGTTCCAGGTCGTCGTCGGTGATTTTCAACTTTGCGGCGATCTGCTCGATAGGGAGCATGTTCGACGCTCGGGCGATTTCGATATCAGGTGGTAGTTGTTTGGGTGATTTTGTCATGGTTGGCGTGGTTACTGAAACTGTAAAAAGAAGATGAAACCACAGATAAACACTGATGAACACAGATGAAGATAATATTGATAAATTAACGTGTTGCAGCTTAACTTAGCAACATTCATCAGTGTTTATCTGTGGTTCCATCCCCTTAATCATTTACAGTTTGAGTTTGAATGAGTAGTTGGTAGTAACATTACGAATAAAACTCGCGGACTCGCATCAGCACGTCGAAGCCGTCTAATTTCAAACACTCTTCCAGGCAGACCATGGCCGGCTGGTCGGCATCGAGCAGCTCGTACTTCCGCTTGACCGAACCGATGATCGTATCAAGCCCCAGCGGCATGGCCTTCGTCAGGAATGCATTTTCCAGCGGCCCCTTTGTGCGCGAGCCGTCGGCACGTTTCGGCGGCAGCATTACGGTAAAGTTGCTCAAACCCACAGAGGCATGTACGCCGGCGAAAAAATCGTCGTTTTGGATCAGCCCCAAGGCCGCGATCAGCCGGTGGATGTTGCCCTCCGTGTCGCTGCCGATCGGTGCGATGCCCGGGTCGATAATGCAGTCGTCGCTTGTCGCGCCTTCGCATTGCTCCAGGAACGTTGTGACCAGGTACTTTGCCGCTTCATGGGTCTCTTCGGCCGTGTGGCAAGGCTTTGACTTCCCGTCAACGATCTGCTCGGAGGACAGCAGAATCGGCTTGTACGGCTGTAGCTTGTGCAGATCGAACATGCCGATCCTAAGCGGCGAGACCGAGTTCAGTACAGGCTTGGCCCCTCCGGCCCGATCTTGGTCGTATGCCTCCAGCCCGGCTTTGGCGATGTCCGGGTCGGGCGTGTCGATCGAGAGCGGCCTGGCCGTTACACTTTGGATTTTCTTGACCAGATCGGCCATGAACTCGGGCGGCCTCGGGCCGATGTGCACGTCGATATAAGCGGCGCCTTTCTCGGCCTGCATTTTGGCTAAATCCAGCAGGCCGTCGATATCGTCCGCATCGAACAGTTTGTGTGTCGAGGGGACCGAGTCGTTGATCGTTTCGCCGATGATCGTTAGTCCTTCGATTGCCATTTATATCGATTCCTTTTTGTGTTTAATGATCGGGATTCGGGATTCGGGGTTCGGGGATCGTGCTAAAACACTATATTGACTGAAGTTCTCTTTTAGCAGAATGGAGTTTTGCGT
>DAOWNK010000305.1 GCA_030642635.1 Pirellulales bacterium | reverse complement strand
GCACACTCTTCAGCCGGCTGATTCTGGACCTGAACCGGGCCTCGGAAGCGGTCCAGCGGAGCATCGCCGAGCTACGCGAGATGGCCGCCGGCCTGAAGGCCGTGTTTCTAGCGTTTTGCACCTAAAAACGGAAGAGCCAACTCCCGGAAACCTTCGGGCCGACACTGATTGTCGGGAACCGCCCCCGACAATTTTACCTTTATACAACAACTCAGAATCAATATCAATACTCCAGGCGGAATTTTGGGCGAATTTTTCGGACGGGTGAAGAGAAAATCCAACACGCCGGGCGAGCACCAGCGGCTAAACCTCCACTTTTCCGTCGCACCCCTCAGATTATGGTTTCTCGCCGGCACAACGTCAACTACCACCGAAAAATGTCGAATTTGCATACTTGGCGACAACTGAAACCGTTACCCAACCCGTACTCTCATAGCACCTTGTACAAAAAACGTGGACAGGTCAGTCAGCAGCCGGCAAATCTCGATTTCAATGGTTGACAGAACTTTATGGACTGACTACATTCAGGCATTATACTAACAGTGGTTTCTGATGCGCCGGGTTACGCGACCGGTCCAAAAAACCGCAATCTCCGCACGTGCTGGGTATAATGGCGATGATACTGGACGTTGGCTTGGACGAGGTAATCGATTCTCAGAGCAGCAAGGAGACAGATCATGCATGTGGGATTTAGTCTTCCCGGGGTGTTCGTTGTTATTATGTTGCTTGGCGGGTTTGGGGCTCCGCTTGGCGTGCCGCCGACTCCCGAAGATCCGCTCATGGCCCGGGTGGCGCCCGAGACGTGCGTCTTCTACACAACCTGGGCCGGCACCACCGAACCGGACCCCAATAGCCCGAACCAGACCGAGCAGCTTCTCGCCGAACCGGAGATACAAGAGTTCTTCGCCCAGATCGGCCGCATGTTCGACAAGGGACTTAGCGAGCGGACCGGTGGACAAAGCGGCGCCGCGGCACAAGCAATCATCAACGACGTAGCGCCCTTGGTCAAGAAACTGATGACGCGGCCTGGGGTTTTATTCGTTTCCAGGGCCGAGATGTCTCACACTAGCCCCGACGTTCGCGGCGGCATGTTGATCTGCCTGAACGACGACGCGCCGCTGGCAAAGCAGTTGTTGGAGAAGTATCAAAAGGCGTTCTTGGGAGAGAAGGTTCAGCCGCTGGAAATCGGCGGCACGTCATGCTTCCAGATCGACCCGGGCCGCGGCGCGCCGACCGTCACCTGGGGCGTGAAGGGCCGCTACCTGATTGTGGGCGTTGGCGAAGGCGCGATGGAGGGCATCTTCGAGCGTACCCGAACCGATCCGCCCAAATGGCTGACCGAACTGCGCGAGAAGCTGACCGTCCAGCGGCCGGCAACCTTCACCTACGTAAACGTCAAGACGCTGCTCGATACGCTCGCGCCGCTGGCCGGCGGCCCGCAGGCCCGAAAGGCGGTGGAAGCGTCGGGCTTAGGACAGGTTACTTCACTGGCGGCGGTAACCGGTCTGGACAAAGATGGCTTCGTCGGCCGCAGCATGTTGGGCCTGGACGGCGAGCCGAGTGGGTTCATCAGTCTGCTCGCCGGCAAGCCGCTTGAGCCGGCCGACCTGGAGCCAATTCCAGCCGACGCCACCGTGGCCATGGCATTTCGCGCCGACGCCGACCGAATCCTCGAAACGTTCCTCTCCGTGGTTTCGGAAGTGGAGCCGCGTGACGGTAAGGAGATGCTGAAAAACATCGGTGAGTTGGAGGAGGACCTGGGTATCAGCCTTCCCGGCGACCTGCTCAAGCCGCTGGGCGACGTCTGGTGCGTGTACAACTCGCCCGGCGAGGGCGGGCTGCTAATCACGGGCCTCACGGCCGTCGTTCGAGTGGACGGCCACGCCAGGCTGGCCCAAACCCAATTGAAGCTGGTCGGTTTTGTCCGGGGCCTCTCGAAGAATGAATCTCGCGGACGGCACGGCCGGGAACCGCGGATCGAGGAGTTCGAATTCGCCGGGCAGCGGGTTTACTTCGTCAATGCCCGGCAGAAGGAATTCCCCTTGGCGCCGGCCTGGTGCCTGACGGAAAACGAGTTGATCGTCGCCACACTGCCGCAAAACGTCAAGGCGTATCTATCGCGTACGGCCGGGCGCCGATCGTTGGCCACGGCGCCGGCGGTGGCCGAGCTTTTCAAGTCGGGCGACGGGCCGGTCGCCGTGTCGTACGTCAATACGCCAAGGCTGTTCGAGTTGCTCTATCCGTTGGCGCCCATGGTTGCGCAGTCGGCGATGAGCCGGTTGCAGCGGCAAGGGATCGACATAAACGTCTCGATACTGCCTTCGGCCGGGATCGATCGGGCGGCACCTTCGGCCGAGCGTGGCGGCCCTGCTGCGAACGGACTCCGGCTTCGAGGTGATCAGCCGGCAGAGCCTTCCCGGCGGCAGTATCGGCGTGGCGGCGCCGATAGCGGCGAGCGTGTTGCTGCCCGCCATCAGTTCGTCACGCAGGGCGGCACGTAGGGCCCATTCGATGAATAACTTGAAGCAGATCGCGCTGTCGCTGCACAACTATCATAATTCGCACAATGCATTCCCACCCGCCTACACAACCGACAAGAACGGCAAGCCGCTGTTGAGCTGGCGTGTGCAGACACTTCCCGATTTGGAGTCAAAGGGAATCGTTCTGTACGAGCGTTTCCACCAGGACGAACCCTGGGACAGCGAACACAATAAAAAGCTCATCCCGCTGATGCCGAGGACTTTCAAGGCCCCGGGCAGCAAGGCCGGGCCGGGTAAAACCAACTACCTGGCGGTCCGCGGCGACAAGACCATCTTTGCCGGCGCAAAGGGGATCGGACTTAGAGATGTCCGTGACGGCTCGTCGAACACCATCATGACAGTCGAGGCAAACGACGAATCGGCCGTCATCTGGACCAAGCCGGACGACTTCCAGTACGACCCCAAGAACCCGATCAAGGGCCTGTTGGGGCTGCGGACGCGTGGATTCAACGCCGGGTTTGCCGACGGCTCGGTGCGGTTCATCAGCGGGACGGTCAGCCCCGACGTGCTCAATGCAGCCTTTACCCGCAACGGTGGCGAGGTCATCGACCACCAGGACTTCTAACCCGTTCAGCCGGCGCAGCCGAACGCGGCTGCCCTCGACGCCAGCCGCAAAAGGCCAGCCCCAACAGGCCGACGGCGGCCAATGCGAAGCTGGAAAGCCCGAAAAAGGTGTCAGGAACGAATGGCACTGTTGACCCTTAAGTGATTATACTGCATTGGGTTGCGAGTTCCAGGTGTTTTTTGAGTTTCCACCGAGGTTCTTTCATTAGCGGATAGCGATGACGGCGACGTTTCAGCACGCGCGGTTCGATTCGGCCG